>JAYVBO010000244.1:0-1595 GCA_043750435.1 Betaproteobacteria bacterium
GCCCGCCCCGGCGACCACCTGCTGTGCATGAGCAACGGCGGCTTTGGCGGCATCCACGACAAGCTGCTGGCCGCGCTGAACGCACGGAACTGACGCCGCCGTTGCCGGTCGGCCGCGGCGGCTGACGCCATATGCGCTATGGTCCCGCGCTTCAAATTCGCAGGATCACCCATGCCTCGTTTGCCGCAGTTCCGTTTTGCCCTGGCCTCCCCCGCACTGCTGAGCGCCATAGCCGCCTTGCTGGCCGGCTGCGCCAGCGTCAGCGCACCGCCCGCTGCGCCGACGGCCAGTCCGAGTCTGGCAACCCCACCGGCAGCCAACCCCGCCACGGCAGGGCGCCCGGCCCCTGCGGTCGCAGCGGTCGGCTCCGCTGCTGCGGCTTCAGCGCCCCTGGTCCGCACCACGCCCGCCGCGCCGCCCGGCACGCCGGCGCCCTTCGCCGACGTCACGCGCGACGCCGCCAGCAAGGCCGGCTACCTGACGGTCTGGACCAAGGACGACAAGACCTGGCTGGAGATACCGGCCGACCGCCTGAACCAGCCCTTCTTCCTCAGCGCTTCGCTGGCCAGCGGCCTGGGCGAACGCGGCTTCTGGCCCGGCCTGATGGGCGGCCGGCAACAAGTGGTGGAACTGCGCCACGTGGGCAACACCGTGCAGATGGTGGCGCGCAACCTGCAGGTCCGCGCACCCGACGGCACGCCGCTGGCCCGCGCCGTGCGCGAAAGCTATTCGGAAAGCCTGATCGCCGCGGCCCCACTGGCCGCCGCCGCGCACCCGACGCGCAAGTCGCTGCTGGTCGATGTTCAAGCCCTGCTGGGCGGCGACATTCCCGGCGCGCAGACGCAGTTGGAAGCCAGCTACCGCATGCCCTATGTGCACGACCGCAACAATTCGTCGGTGGAACGCACGCGCACCTCGGGCGACGGCACGGCCGTGACCATGCGTTCGCACTTCCTCGTGCCCAAACTGCCCGCGCCGCCGGTGTTCGCTCCCGGCGGGCCGCCGCCCAACCCGGCCGCGCTGCCCAACCCGCCCACCGTGGTGCCCGATGCGCGCAGCCTGTTCCTGAGCTACACCTACACGCTGGCCCCGCTGCCGCTGCAGGCCATGAAGACGCGCCGCGCCGACCAGCGCGTGGGCTATTTCACCGAGGCCTATTTCGACATGGCCAATGACAACGGCGGCGACGGCCGCACCCACCTGGTTCGCCGCTGGCGCCTGGAAAAGCAAGACCCGGCCGCCGCCGTGTCCGAACCCAAGAAGCCCATCCGCGTGGTGATGGACCGCAACATCCCTGAGAAGTGGCGGCCCGCGCTGCGCGAGGCCATCCTGGAATGGAACAAGGCCTTCGAGCGCGCCGGCTTCAAGAACGCCATCGCCGTTGAACAGCAAAGCAACGACGCCGACTGGTCGTCGCTGGAAGGCACGAACATCCTGGCCGTGCGCTGGTTCGCGCTGGAAGGCCCGGGCGCCACCGCCGTCGGCCCGAGCCAGAGTGACCCGCGCACCGGTGAAATCCTGCGCGGCGCGGCCATCATCCCCGAGAACTGGGCGCGGCTGGAACGCACCCGGGTGCGCGAAACGCTGCCCGCGGT
>JAYVBO010000245.1:0-1595 GCA_043750435.1 Betaproteobacteria bacterium
GCCGAACTGGACGCTTTGGTCGAAGAAGTGCTGCTGGCCAGCCGGCTGGACGCCACCGTCCAGGTCGATCTGCAAGACCGCGTGGACCTGCTGGCCGTGGCCGCCGAGGAAGCCGCCCGCGTGGGCGCCAGTGCCCACGGCGCCGACCTGCAAGTGACGGGCGACGAGCGCCTGCTGCGACGCGCCCTGCGCAACCTGCTGGAAAACGCCCGGCGCTATGGCGGCGACGAGGTGGAGGTGGAGGTGCAGGTGCTGCAGCAGGACACACAGATCGAATTGCGCGTCTGCGACCGCGGCCCTGGCGTGCCCGAAGCCCACCGGCAGCGCATCTTCGAAGCCTTCTTCCGCCTGCCCGGCCACGCCGAACGCGAAGGTGGCGTGGGCCTGGGCTTGTCACTGGTGCGGCAGATCGCCGAGCGCCATGGCGGCAGCGTGCGCTGCGAAGCGCGCGAAGGCGGCGGCAGCTGCTTCGTGCTGCAACTGCCAGCGCCGACGCCGGCACCGGCTACGAGCCCGAGAGCCGATCGTCCAGGCGCATCCGCCACAGCAGGAAAGCGCTGAGCGCGCCGCCGGCCAGCACCAGCCCGGCGGTGGACGCGAACCAGAAGCCGCGCGCACCCTGCAAGGCCGCCGGCACGTTGCCCGGCAGGTTGAAGGCCAGCGTATAGCCGCCGCCCAGGCCCACGCCCCACAGCGCGGCCACGTAGATGGCCATGGGCACGCCGGTGATCTTGTAGGCGCGCAGCACAAAGGCAGCGATGGTCTGGGCCGCATCGGCCACATGGAAGATGGCCACCCAGGCCAGCAAGGGCAGGGCGGCAGCGATGACCAGCGGGTCCCGCGTGTACAGGCCCAGCACCGGTTCACGGGCAAAGAACATCAGGCCGCCCATCACCGCCGCCACGCTGCAGCCCAGCACCAGCCCGTGCCAGCCCAGACGCCGCGCCGCGTCGGGCTGCTGCGCACCGATGCGCAGCGCCACCAGCGTGCTGGTGGCGTTGGCCACCGCCAGCGGCATCATGAACAGCAGTGAAACCAGGTTGACCGCAATCTGGTGCCCGGCCACCGGCGTGGTGCCCAGCCGGGCGATGAAGATGGCCATGAAGGAAAAGCCCGTCACTTCCACCAGAATGCCGCCGCCCAGCGGCAGGCCCAGCTTCAGGTGCAGGCGCAGCGCCGGGCCGTCGGGGCGGTGCAGGCCGTGGCCGAAGAGCTGGAAGGGCTCGTAAAACGTGTCGCGGCGCACCACCAGCCAGGCCGCCAGCACCTGCGCCCACATGGCCACGGCGGTGGCGATGCCGCAGCCCAGCACGCCCAGGGCCGGCACGCCCAGCGCCGGCACGCCGAACACCAGCGCGGCCGTCAGCGGCAGCTTGAGCAGCAGCGCGCCGACCTGCAGCGCCATCACCGCCTTGGGCCGGCCCACCGCCGTGTTGAAGCCGCGGTACAGGGTGAAGAGCAAGGAGGCCGGCATCGAAAAAGCCAGCGCCATCAAGTAGCCGCGCACTTTCTCGGCCACCTCCGGGCTGACCTGCGAGAGCGCCAGGAAGGGGTAGGGGAAGGCCAGCAGTGCGCAGCCGGCCACGGCCAGCGCG
>JAYVBO010000246.1:0-3788 GCA_043750435.1 Betaproteobacteria bacterium
TGGTGGACGAACACGGCTTCGGCTGGCTGCCTGCCTGGGCCGTGACGCGGCAGGTTTTCAGCTACACCAACCACACCTTGATGCCCGAGGCACTGGAAACCTGGCCGGTGGCGCTGATGCAGCAGGTGCTGCCGCGCCACCTGGAAATCATCTTCCGCATCAACGCTGAATTCCTGGCCGAGGCCGCCGCCATCCGCCCGGGCGACCACGACTTCCTGCGCCGCATGTCACTGATCGACGAAAGCGGTGAGCGCCGGGTGCGCATGGCCCATTTGTCCGTCGTCGGCAGCCACAAGGTCAATGGCGTATCGGCGCTGCACTCGGACTTGCTGGTGAAAACCATCTTTGCCGACTTCGCCAGCCTGTGGCCCGAGCGCTTCATCAACATGACCAACGGCGTGACCCCGCGCCGCTGGCTGGCCCAGGCCAATCCGGGCCTGAGTTCACTGATCGACAGCACGCTGAGTGATGCGTCGGGCAAGGGCTGGCGCCTCGACCTGGACCAACTCAAAGGCCTGGCGCCACATGCCGAGCGCGAGGCCTTCCGACAGGACTTCATGGCGGTGAAACATGCCAACAAGGCGAAATTGGCCGCGCACATTTTGGCCACCACCGGCATCACGGTCGACCCGGCCAGCCTGTTCGACGTGCAGGTCAAGCGCATCCACGAATACAAGCGGCAGTTGCTGAACGTGCTGCAAGTGGTGGCGCGCTACCAGGCCATGCTGGCCGACCCAGGCGGCCCGAACGGCGAAGGTTGGGTGCCGCGCACCGCCATCTTCGCCGGCAAGGCGGCCAGCAGCTACACGGCGGCCAAGAACGTCATCCGTTTGATCCACGACATCGGCAGCGTCATCAACAACGACCCGCGCACAGGCGGCAAATTGAAGCTGGTGTTCATCCCGAACTACGGCGTGTCGGTGGCCGAGGTCATCATGCCGGGCGCCGATTTGTCCGAGCAGATTTCCACCGCAGGCACCGAGGCTTCGGGCACCGGCAACATGAAGCTGGCGCTGAACGGCGCGCTGACCATCGGCACCGACGACGGCGCCAACATCGAAATCCGCGAACAGGTGGGCGACGACAACATCTTCATCTTCGGCCTGTCCACCGCCGAAGTGCTGGCCAGCCGCACCGCCGGCTACCAGCCGCTGCGTCTGTACGAGGCCAACCCGCGCATCAAGGCGGTGCTGGACGCCGTCGGCAGCGGCCAGTTCTGCCCCGACGAACCGGGCCGCTACCGTGCGCTGGTCGATTCCCTGCTGTGGGGTGGCGACCACTACATGCTGCTGGCCGATTTCGACAGCTACTGCGCGGCGCAAGCCCGCGTCGACACGCTCTACCGCAACCCGGCCGCCTGGGCCAAGAAGGCCATCGCCAACGTGGCCGGCATGGGCTTCTTTTCGTCCGACCGCACCATCGCCGAATACGCGCGCGACGTGTGGAGCTTGAAGGCGAAGGGCTGATGGCCAAGGCGCCGAGCACGCCCGCTGCCTTGTCGGGAGCCGTCCATGACGCCGAGCTGAGCGCGCTACTGCAGGCCCGCCACGGCGACCCGTTTGCGGTGCTGGGGCCGCACACGGCTGCCTATGGCAAGCGTTGGGTGCGGGCGCTGCTGCCCGGTGCACTCAGCGTGCAGGTGGTGGCTGGAGCGCGCGCCTGGCCGCTGCCGCAGCGCCACACGGACGGCTTTTTCGAAGGCCCGGTGGGTGCCACGGCGCTCTACCAGTTGCGCGTGCGTTGGCGGGATGGCAGCGAAGCACTGATCGACGACCCCTACCGCTTCGGCGCCGTGCTGGGCGAGTTGGACCTGTGGCTGCTGGGCGAAGGCTCGCACCTGCGACCCTATGAAATTCTGGGTGCCACGCCGCGCGAACTGGAAGGCGTGACCGGCACCGCTTTCGCCGTCTGGGCGCCCAACGCCAGCCGGGTCAGCGTGGTTGGCGATTTCAACGCCTGGGACGGCCGCCGCCACCCCATGCGTTTGCGCCGTGAATGCGGCGTGTGGGAACTCTTCCTGCCGGGCGTGGGCGCCGGCGCCCGCTACAAATTCGAACTGCTGGACAGCGCCGGCCACCTGCTACCGCAAAGGGCCGACCCTTACGCCCGACAAGCCGAACTGCGCCCATCCACGGCCAGCGTGGTGGCTGAAATGCCGCTGGTGGTGGCGCCCTCGCCCGCCCGCCAGCAGGCCAACGCGCTGGACGCGCCGATCAGCATTTATGAAGTGCACCTGGCCAGTTGGAAGCGCCGGGGCAGCAACCGTTGGCTGAACTGGGACGAACTGGCTGACGAACTGCTGCCCTACGCACAGGACATGGGCTTCACGCACCTGGAGCTGATGCCGATCAGCGAACACCCCTTCGACGGCTCCTGGGGCTACCAGACGCTGGGCCTGTACGCGCCCACCGCGCGCCACCAGGTGCCCGGCGACGAGGCTGCGCCCTATGGCAGCGGCGCGGGCTTGAGCCGCTTCATGGCCCGCGCCCACGACGCCGGCATCGGCGTGCTGCTGGACTGGGTGCCGGCCCACTTCCCCACCGACGCGCACGGCCTGGCGCGTTTCGACGGCACGCATCTCTACGAATACGCCGACCCGCGCGAAGGCTTCCACAACGACTGGAATACGCTGATCTACAACTTCGGCCGCACCGAAGTGCGCAACTTCCTGGTCGGCAACGCGCTGTACTGGCTGGAGCGTTATGCCGTCGACGGCCTGCGTGTCGACGCGGTGGCTTCCATGCTCTACCGCGACTACAGCCGCAAGGCGGGTGAATGGATACCCAACGAGCACGGCGGGCGCGAGAACCTGGAAGCCATCGGTTTCCTCAAGCGCACCAACGAAGTCATCGGCGGTGAACGCCCGCAGGCCATCACGCTGGCCGAAGAAAGCACGGCCTTCCCGGGTGTCAGCCGCCCCACCTATGCCGGCGGCCTGGGCTTCCATTTCAAGTGGAATATGGGTTGGATGCACGACACGCTGCAGTACATCGCGCGTGACCCGATACACCGCGCTTACCACCACGGCGAAATGACCTTCGGGTTGGTCTACGCCTACACCGAGAACTTCGTGCTGCCCATCAGCCACGACGAAGTGGTGCACGGCAAAGGCAGCATGCTGGCCAAGATGCCCGGCGACCGCTGGCAGCAGTTCGCCAACCTGCGCGCCTATTACGGCTTCATGTGGGGCCACCCGGGCAAGAAGCTGCTTTTCATGGGCTGCGAATTCGGCCAAGACCGCGAGTGGAACCACGAACACAGCCTGGACTGGCATCTGCTGCAAGACGACAGACACGCCGGCCTGCAACGTTGGGTGCGTGACCTGAATCAGCTCTACAAGGCCAGCCCGGCGCTGTACAGCGTGGACTTCAGCAGCGACGGCTTTGAATGGATAGACCATGACGACGCCGGCCGCAGCCTGATCAGCTTCGTGCGCAAGTCGCGCGACGGCGCACGGATGCTGGTGGTGTGCAATTTCGCGCCCGCCGTCCACCACGGCCTGCGCCTGGGCGTGCCGGCGGCGGGCCAGTGGCGCGAATGCCTGAACAGCGATTCAGCCTTCTACGGCGGCGGCAACGTCGGCACGCCGCTGGGGGCTGCCCACAGCGCGGCCGTGGGCAGCCACGGCCGCGTGCAGTCCATCGTCATCACCGTGCCCCCGCTGGCCACGGTGTTCTTCGAATGGACCGCTTGACCGTCATGTCGGTTTCGACGGCCTTCGACGTTCAAAAGCTCACGCTGGAAGCCGGCCTGCCCTGGCCGATGGGCGCCACACACGTCGGCACGGG
>JAYVBO010000247.1:0-1591 GCA_043750435.1 Betaproteobacteria bacterium
CTGTGCGCCAACACGTCGGTGGATTGGTCGGCCGCAGCCGGTGGCGCACGCGACATCGACATGCTGTTCTCGGGCCGGCTGGTGGCGGTGAAGAATGCCGGCTTCGCGTTGCAAGTGGCACAGGGGGTGGCGCAGCGGTTGGGCCGCCGCATACGCCTGGGTGTGCTGGGCAGTGGCCCGCTGGAGGCCGAACTGCGGCAGATCGCGGCCCAGCAGGCGCCAAGCGTGGACGTGACCTGGGCCGGCCACGTCTCACAGGCCGATGTGCCCAGTTGGTTCCAGCGCGCGCGACTGTTCCTCTTTCCAACGCTCTGGGATCCGTGGGGTGTGGTGGCCAACGAAGCCTGCCTGGCCGGCGTGCCGGTGCTCGTGACGCCCCATGCTGGCGCAGCCGGTGAATTGGTGCGTGACGGTGTGAACGGCCGCGTGTTGCCGCTGGACCTGACGGCCTGGGTAGAAGCGGCACAGCAGCTGCTCAGCGATCCTGCGTTGCATGCGCGTCGGTCAGGGGCCGCGCGTCTCTGTGTGGGGCCCTACAACTTCGACAACGCTGCGGCGGGCATCGTGGATGCCGTCCGTCAGTCGCAAGCCGGAAGTGGCCGAAGTGGCGCCGTCACCCAAACCAGCCGTTTCGGGCGGCCTGCCGGCTTGCCAACGGCTGAAATGGGCAATCACTCCGGTCGGGCAACCGACAATGCCGCCGATGGGTGATAAGGATCTGGGCGCACGCACACTGTCAGCATTGAAGTGGGGCTACGGCGGCGCAGCAGCGCGGGCGCTGGCGCAGTTGGTGGTGCAGATGCTGCTGGCACGTCTGCTGGGGCCCGAGGCCTTCGGCCAGGCGATGGCCGCCTTTTTGGTTCTGGGCATAGGCTGGATCCTGTCGGAAGGCGGCTTCGGTTCAGCATTGATCCAGAAGACTGAACTCAGCGACGACGACGTGGGCTATGCACTGGGCTGGGTGATGCTGTTGTCGGGCACCTTGGGCGCCTTGGTGATGCTCGCAGCGCCATGGCTGGCCGACTGGCTGGGCGGCCCCGTGCTGATGCCGCTGCTGTTGGCCAGTGGTGCCTTGATTCCGCTGCAGGCTGTGTCCAACATACCGGTCAGCCTGATGCGCCGCAACTTCGATGTGCGGCGCGCGCAGTTCATTTACATCGGCTCCTATGTGCTCGTCTACGGCGCCATCGGCCTGCCACTGGCTTGGGCGGGTGCAGGCGCCTGGAGCCTGGTCATCGCGGCTGGCCTGCATACGCTGTGCAATCTGGTCGGCAGCTATTGGGTGGTGCGCCACACCTTGCGTCCTCGGCTGCAGGGCGCACCCGGGCTGGCCGATTTCGGCCTGCAGGTGACAGGCGCCAACGTCATGGGCTGGATCGCCGAGAACACCGATCGCCTGCTGGTCAATTGCTACTGGGGTACCGCTGCTTTGGGCGAATACACGGCCGCCCTTTCGCTTTCACGCGCGCCGGCGGGGCTGCTGGTCAGCGCCGCGCAGTCGGTCACGCTGGCGTCGGCGTCACGCTTGCAAGACGACTCTGCCCGGTTGGGCCGCTCCTACCTGGCGCTTCTGGGTTTGATCACTCTGATC
>JAYVBO010000248.1:0-3784 GCA_043750435.1 Betaproteobacteria bacterium
GACCTGCACGTGCTGCTGACCCGCCGAACCGACCACCTGCGCGACCACGCCGGCCAGGTCAGTTTCCCCGGTGGCCGCGCCGAGCCTGCAGACACCGACGAGGCCGACACGGCACTGCGCGAAGCCCAAGAAGAAGTCGGCCTGCCACGCGCGCAGGTGGATGTCATCGGCCACATGCCCACCTACACCACGGTCACCAACTTTGTTGTCACGCCGGTCGTGGCCCTGGTGCGCCCACCTTTCAGGCTGGCCGATCTGGCGCTCGATGCCTTCGAAGTAGCCGAAGCCTTCCATGTGCCGCTGTCTTTCCTGATGGACCCGGCCAACCACCAGCGTCATCAGTTCAGCTTCGACGGCCATCAGCGGCAGTTCCTGTCCATGCCCTGGCAGGGCCACGCCGCCGACGGCACGCCGCGCGAGTATTTCGTCTGGGGCGCAACGGCCGCGATGTTGCGCAACCTCTACCGCTTTCTGTCGCGGTGAAGACCACCCTCTATCATTGGCCGCAATGAGTTTCTTCGCTGTCCTGTTCGCGCTGCTGGTCGAACAACTCAAGCCCCTTCCGCGCGAGAACTGGGTCCACGAAACCTTGATGGCCTGGGTGCGCTGGACCGGCCGCAACTTCGACGCCGGCCTGCCCCGCCACACCTGGGTGGTGTGGTGCGTGTCGGTGCTGTTGCCGTCCGCCGTGGCGGGCGGGCTGTTCCTGCTGATCGCCCACTACAGCCTGCTGCTGGGCCTGCTCTTCGACGTCGGCCTGCTGTACCTGACGCTGGGCTTCCGCCAGTTCAGCCACTACTTCACCGACATCCGCGACGCGCTGGAGCGTGGTGACGAGAACGAGGCACGCCGCCTGCTGGCCGAATGGCGCCACCTGGACGCCAGCGAACTGCCGCGCACCGAAGTGCTGCGCCACGTCATCGAACACGCGCTGCTGGCCGCCCACCGCCATGTCTTCGGCGTCTTCTTCTGGTTCGTCGTGCTGTCGGCGCTGGGGCTGGGGCCCATGGGCGCGGTCTTCTACCGCATGGCCGAGTTTTCGACGCGCTATTGGGGCTACCGTCAGCGCAATATCGACACCCCCAGCAACGACAAACTGCTGGCCTTGTCGCGCCGCCTGTTCGCTGGCATTGACTACCTGCCGGCCCGCCTGACGGCTGCCGGCTTTGCCTTCGCCGGCAATTTCGAGGAGGCCGTCAACAGCTGGCGCCGCGACGCCACGCTCTGGCAGCACAGCAACGAAGGCGTGATCCTGGCCTCGGCGGCGGGCGCCGTGGGCGTGCAACTGGGCGGCGCGGCGGCGCCTGGTGTCACGCCCGACCGATCCAAGACCTTCGATGCCGGCGGCGCTGCCGACATGGCGCAGGCGCAGGGTTCGACAGCCGGCCTGCCGGCGCAGCCGGGGCACTTGCACAGCGTCGTCGGCCTGGTGTGGCGTTCGCTGGTGCTGTGGATGGTGCTGGTGGTCTTGCTCAGCTTGGCCAACGTGCTGGGCTGAACGGCCGCAGCCGCGCGCTGCGCCTTACCAGCGCTTCTGCGACAACTCGTCGAACAGCTCGCTGTAGATGCGCTGGCGCGTCGGGCTGATCTCGCCGCGCGCCATGGCGTCGCGCACGCCGCAGCCCGGTTCGTGGCGGTGGCTGCAGTTGTGAAACTTGCAAGCGCCCAGTGAACTGGCGAAGTCGGGCATCAGCCCGGCCAGGTCTTCGGGCGCGATCTGCCGCAGACCGAATTCCTGAAAGCCCGGTGAGTCGATCAAAGCGCCCTTGCGCGCTTCGGCGAGGGACTCGCCGAAGCGTTCCTCGTCCAGCCAGTACCAGGTGGAGCTGGTGGTGGTGTGACGGCCGGTGTGCAGGGCCTGTGAGATCTCACCCACCTGCGCGGCCGCCTGCGGCACCACCAGATTGATCAGCGTGCTCTTGCCCATGCCGCTGGGGCCCAGCACCAGCGTCGTGCGGCCAGCGAACAAGGGGCGCAATGTCGCCAGCGCGCCTTCGGGGTCTTTTTTCAGGGCCAGTTCGATGACGCGTATGCCCATCGCCACATAGGGCGCCAGCCGCTCGCGCGCAATGGGCGTGCTGGGCAGGTCGACCTTGTTCAGGCCGATGACGGTGGGGATGCCGGCCGCTTGCGCGGCGATCAAGGCCCGCGTCAGCTGCGATTCACTGAACACAGGGTCGGGCGCCACCAGCACCAGCAACTGGTCCAGGTTGGCCGCGAAAGACTTGGTGCGCCAGTCGTCCTGCCGGAACAGCAGGTTGCTGCGCGGGTCCATGCTTTCGATGACGCCACCGTCGCCGGTGGCCAGCCAGCGCACGCGGTCACCGACCACCAACTCGCTCTTTTTCCCGCGCGTCATGCAGTGCACACGCCGGCCTTCAGGCGTTTCCACCATCACGTGGCGGCCGTGGGCGGCCACCACCAAGCCGGCCTCCAGCCCGCTTTCTGTCGCGTCGTCGCTTTTCGTGCTGCGGGCGCTGCTCGGCCTCAAAGCAGCAAACCGTCCACCTTGGCGGCGCAGATGAAATCGTTGATGGACAGGCCGCCCACCGAATGGGTGTTGAAGCGCACCGTGCAGCGGTTGTAGCTGACCAGCAGGTCGGGGTGGTGGTCTTCACGGTGGGCGATCCAGGCCACGGCGTTCACGAAGGCCATCGTGTGGTGGTAGTCGGCAAAGTCGTAGCGCTTCTGGATGGCGCCGTCCACCAAGGCCCAGCCGGGTGCTTGCGCCAGGTAGCTGGCGATGTCGGCGGCGGCCATGGCCGGCTGCCCTTCAAGTGCCTGGCAGTGCAGGCTGGCGAGCTTGTTCATGTGGGCGCGGGCAGGGCAGCCAGCCGCTCGGAAGCGGGTGGGTGCGAGTAGTAAAAGCGCACGTAGAGCGGGTCGGGCGTCAGCGTGGCGGCGTTGTCTTCGTGCAGCTTCAGCAAGGCGCTGGCCAGGTGGCCGCCGTTGGCTTGCGCGCAGGCGTAGGCGTCGGCCTGGAATTCGTGGCGGCGCGAAACCAGGGCCATCAGCGGCGACACGAAGAAGGTGAAAGCCGGCAGCGCCAGCATGAACAGCAGCAGGGCCAGCGCGTCGTTGGGGGCGGCCAGATTGGGTTGCACACCCAGGCCCGCGTAGAAGGCGCTTTGCCCAGCCAGCCAGCCCAGCAGCGCCAGGCCAGCCAGGCTCATCGCGAAGATGCTGACCATGCGCTGCAGCACATGCTTGTGTTTGAAATGGCCCAGCTCGTGGGCCAGCACGGCCTCGACTTCACCGGGCGTCAGGCGCTGCAGCAGGGTGTCGAAAAAGACCACCCGCTTGGCCGCGCCCAGGCCGGTGAAATAGGCGTTGGCGTGGGCTGAACGCTTGCTGCCGTCCATCACGAACAGGCCCTGCGCGGCAAAGCCGCAACGCTGCATCAGCGCCTGCACGCGGGTCTTCAGGGCCTCGTCGGCCAGCGGCTCGAACTTGTTGAACAGCGGCGCGATGACGGTGGGGTAAAGCACCAGCAGCACCAGGTTGAAAGCCACCCAGGCGACCCAGGCCCACAGCCACCACAGGCTGCCCGAGGCGCCCATGATCCACAAGATCAGCGCGGCCAGCGGCAGGCCGATGAGCGCGCCGACCAGTGCACCTTTCAGCATGTCCAGCAGCCAGAGCTTGAAGGTCATGCGGTTGAAGCCGTAGCGCTGCTCGACGCGGAACGTCGCGAACCATTCCAGCGGCAAGTCGATCAGGCCGCTGATCAGGCTGAAGCCAGCCAGCAGCGCCAGTTGGTAGGCCATGGCGCCCCAGGCCGGCA
>JAYVBO010000249.1:0-3783 GCA_043750435.1 Betaproteobacteria bacterium
GAACAGCGAAGGCACGGGCGGGTCGCTGTCGAAACGTTGAACAAGGCGCAGGTCGTTGAAATGCTGCGCGATGCGTGGCGCCAATTCGGCCACGGTGGACTGGACCCAGAAGCGCACGCTGATGCGGGCAGCATTGGGCGCCAGACCCAATACGAAGAAGCGAACGTCGCGTTCGCCGACGGGCAGCTGGCCGCTGTGCAAAGCGCGGTACAGGGCCTGCACCGCTTGGACACCGAGGTCAGGACTGTCAGGCTTTTCGCCCAAGAAGTCCGCCAAATTGAATTCGCCGTCCAACAGAGGCGCTGGGCCGTCGGCCCAGAAGACGGTAGACGCGTCGCCCACCTGCACGCGGTTGCGCGAGTCTTTGGCGAGCAGGTGGTTGAGGGCCGTGGTGTACGCAAAAGCCGCGCGCTCGCCGATGGGTGCGTTCTCGCCTTGGCGTTCCGACTTGCCATAAGACTCGAAGGCGCGGGCGTTGAAAGAGACGACGTTGGCGCCTGAAGACTGCGCGCCCCAAACGCCCTTGATCGCGGTGTGCAGCCGCTGTATGGGTTGCACGGTGCCGTCAATTAAACACAAGGCACGGGGCGCGTCTTCATCGGTGATGGCGGCATGGGCGGCGATGGCCAGGTGCTGGCAGACGAGCTGGGCTTCGCCCGCCAGGCGGAAGGTCAATACCGGATTCGTTTCCAGTATTTCCGGCCACGCCGGGCTCAGGTGCAGCACCGCCCAATCGTCGCGCCGCAAGGCGGCCAGTACGGCCGCCACGCCGGGCAGTTGCCTTGCGGAAGCTGGTAGCGCTTCGATGCGCGCGATGAATGCGGCGTGGGGTGTCAGTTCGCCTTGGCTCTTTCGTTCCCGTGCCACGCCGATGGCGTAGGACGCCGCGTCCCACAGCAGATTGGCCCGTACGCCCGAGGTCTTCTTCTCGCCGCAGGGCACCAGGAAGCTTTGTGCGCGCAGCTTCTTGCCATCGAGCGAGCGCGTGTCGATGAGCTGGACGACGTGCCCGTCCGCCGTCAATTCAACCAGGAAGGGAATCTCCTTGTCTTCAAGGCCGAAGCTGGGCAAGCGCTGGGCGGGATCGGTGCTTTGCGCCTTGCGGTCGTAGTAGCGCACCAGCTCCTGCAGGATCATCGCGCAGCCCCTGCCGGGTCTACTTCGATGACCCCGGCGTTCATCACCGCGCGGAAAAACACGGGTTGCGGGTCGGCGGGCCGCGTGTAGTCCAGGTCGTACAGCATCCACCCCAGATCGCGGCTTTCGGCTATGGCCGGCGCTTCGGCCGCAAGGTCTTCAACCAGCCGAATGCGGGCGTCGAATTCGCGGCAGCCCAGATAGGGCTGGTTGACGACTTGGCCTGCACGGGCCCGCCGCTCGAACATGGCATAGAACTTCTGCGGTGGCTCGGGGTCGCTGCGGCCGGGCAGAACCTGCAAATCGGCGTGCACGCGGTAGGCCACATCGCGCAAGAAGAGGCCGGCCCGTTGCACGCGTTCGTCGCTGTCATCCGAATAGATGCCCAAGCCCGCGCCGCTGGCCATGGCGCTGGCCACATTGCTGACAGACACCTTGCTCTTGACCTCGTTGCGCCGCAGGTTGATCCAGCGCACAGGTGCCAGCACTTCGACGCGCCGCACCTGCCAGCGTATGGCCGGCTTCCACAGGATGCTGTCGAACAGTGCGCGCGCCGCCGACGGTGTGATGACGTCGTAGGACACGCGCTCAACTTTCATTTCAGGACGGGTGAAGCAGGCGAAGTCGCCCCGCACGTCCAGGCAATAGCGCTGGCTGGTCTGCATGTCTTTTTCGCTCCCTGTATACGAGGCTACGCGACGAAGCCCGCCGCGTCCATCGGTACACCGTCCGGTATCAAACCCAGGCGCGGGTCGTAGCGCAGCGGGTCATTCAACACGTACAGGCCTGGCAAGAACTCGGTCACGTCGCCGCGCTGTTGCCAGCCGCGCAGCAAGCGCGTGCGGATGTTGACCGTGTAGCGCTGCAACTGGCGCAGGCGCCAGCGGTCGGCCTGGTTGTCGCGCAGCGCTTGAACCGCAGCGTCAATGCCGCTGCTGTCGCTGCCGGGGCTGCGGTAAGGCACGATCACGCTGGCCTGGTCGCTGTCGTCCACCAGCTTGAAGCGCTCGGCCGCGGTGCGGAACTGGAACGCGAACAGAGCCTTGTCCTGCGACAGCAGCGCGACGATGCCGTGGCGGTCGCGGCTGGGAAAGCTACCGTGGTAGATCGGAAAGTAGCGCTCATACACCTGCGGCACCAGCGCATCGGTTTCGCCTGCAGCCAGCACGCTGCGGGTAGCCTGCGCGCCGTTGCGAACGGCGGTTAGTGCCTTGGGAATGTTGCGCACGAAGACGTGCACCTCACCCAGCATGCCGTTCGGCAAGGCACCTTCCCGGTTGCACCGGCCGGCGGCTTGCGCGATGGAATCCAGTCCTGCAAGGGCGCGGTAGACCACCGGGAAGTCAATGTCCACCCCGGCTTCGACAAGTTGGGTGCTGACCACGCGCAAGGGCCGCGCGTCCTGCCCTGACCGGCGCTGTCGCAAGCGCTGCCGGATGTCGGCAATCGTGTCGGCGCGGTGTTGCCCGCACATCGCGGCGCTCAGGTGTAGGGGTGGCGTGTCGCTGCGCGCGTCCAGCAGCTTCAGCAATTCGGCCGCGTCATTGCGCGTGTTGACCACGATGAGGACGCATTCATGTCCACACAGTTCGTCGGCCAGCGGGTCAAGCGGCTGCTCTGAAGTCAGATCATCCGGCCAGTGCACCCGCGTGCGGCGCAAGCCGGCGTACAGGCTGGCCGGGTCGTCGATCAGGGGTGTCGGCGTGGGCAGGCCGCGCAGGCTCAGTCGTGGGTCGAAGCGCGGGGCGTCGGTGAGCACCGGTTGGGTCGCGGTGCACAGCAGCAGCGTCACGCCGTAGTGCGCCACCAGCACATGCAGGGCATCCAGGATGGGCTGCAGGAAATCGGGCGGCAGCAGTTGCGCTTCATCCAGAACGATCACGCTGCCGGCCAGGCGGTGCAGCTTGCGGCAGCGTGAGGTGCGGGCCGCAAACAGCGACTCGAACAACTGCACGTTCGTGGTGACCACCAGAGGCGCATCCCAGTTTTCGCAAGCCAGCCGCGAGCGGGTGCTCTCGCGCGCGCCGCCTTGATCGTCTTTGCCGCCGTCGGCCTGGCTGTGGTGTTCCAGCACGGCGTCGCGGCCAAAGATGCTGGCGAAGACGTCAGCGGTCTGCTCGATGATGCTGGTGTACGGGATGGCGTAGATCACGCGCCGCTTGTCATGTGCCACGCCGTGACGCAGCGCAAAGGCCAGTGACGACAGCGTCTTGCCTCCACCCGTGGGCACCGTCAGAGTGAAAACCCCAGGGGGCAGCGTTGCCTTGCTGCGGCACTGTTGCAGCACGCCAGCACGGGCCTGCATCACAGCGTCATTGTTGCGGCCCGATGCACTGACATCGGCCGCCATCGCCAGCAGGTGGTCGTCGAGTTGTGCAAGGTATTGCGCCAGCGGCGCGTGACCTCCACGCGCCTTGAAGCGCGCGTTGTCCATGAACGCCTCGGTGTCCAGAAAGTCGGCATCGACGAGGGCTGAGAACAGCATGCGCACCCACATCGACAGGGCCAGTGGCTGGTCTGAGCGGATGCCTGGCACTTTGCCCAGCTCCTGCCGCAAGTCCAAGGTGTCGGGCCATTCGAGCAGGTGTGCCGCTGCTGGGAGAGCCGCTCGGGCGCCCTGCAAGGCTTCCTTGTATTCGCGCGCGC
>JAYVBO010000250.1:0-3782 GCA_043750435.1 Betaproteobacteria bacterium
TGTTGTTGTTTTGAGCCTGACGCTGTGGGCGCCCGGCCTGGTTTGGGCGCAGACGCTGCGCTGGGCCAGCCAGGGCGATTCCCTGACCATGGACCCGCACGCCCAGAACGAAGGCGTCACCAACAACCTGAACGGGCAGGTCTACGAACGACTGGTTCAACGCGACCGCCAATTGGGTATCGCGCCCAGCCTGGCCGTGAGTTGGCAGCAGACCTCAGCGCTGGTCTGGCGCTTCAAATTGCGGCCCGGCGTGAAGTTCCACGACGGCAGCGCATTCACCGCCGACGACGTGGTGTTCTCGGTCTTGCGGGCGCAACTGCCCACCTCGAATTTCAATGTCTACGCGGTGGCCCTGGGCACGCCGGTGGCCATCGACAAAGAGACCGTGGAGTTCCGCCTGACGCGCTACAACCCGGTGTTCTTGCAGCACCTGGACACCATCTTCATCCTCAGCCGTGCCTGGTGCGAGCTGCACAAGGTGACGCGGCCGCTGGACCTGAAGAACAGGGAAGAAAGCCACGCTGGCTTCAACGCCAACGGCACCGGGCCTTACATGCTGCTGAGCCGCCAGCCCAACGTGAAGACCAGCTTCAAACGCAACCCGCAGTGGTGGGGCGCCTGGGCCGGTAATGTGCAGGACATCGTTTACACGCCCATCGCCAACGACGCCACGCGGCTGGCCGCGCTGGTGTCGGGCGAAATCGACTTCGTGCTCGACCCGGCGCCGCGCGACGTGCCCCGGCTGCGCAACACGGCTGGCGTGAAGGTCATCGAAGGCCCCGAGAACCGCATCATCTTCATCGGCATGGACCAGCAGCGCGACCAGTTGCTCTACGGCAGCGTGAAGGACCGCAACCCCTTCAAGGACCTGCGCGTGCGGCGTGCGCTTTACCAGGCCATCGACATCGAAACCATCAAGACCAAGTTGATGAACGGCCTGAGCGCGCCCACCGGCAACATCATGGCCAGCCCGCTGGGCAGCTACAACGACCCGGCCTTCGAAGTGCGCCTGCCGTATGACCTGCCCCGCGCCCGCGCGCTGATGGCGGAGGCCGGCTACCCCGACGGCTTCGAGGTGACGATGGACTGCCCCAACAACCGCTATGTCAACGACGAGGAAATCTGCGTGGCGCTGGCCGCCATGTGGGCCCAGCTGAAGGTGAAGTTGAAGGTCAACGCCCAGCCGCGCGCGCTGTGGTTCCCGCGCATGGAAAAGTTCGACACCAGCCTGTACCTGCTGGGCTGGGGCGGCGCGGTGACGGATGCCGAGACCACCTTCACGCCGGTGCTGCGCGCACCCGCTGAGAACGGTGTGGGCCTGTACAACTGGGGCCGCGTGAAGGACGACAAGTTCGAGCCGCTGGCGCTGGCATCCAGCCAGGAAACCGACCCGAAAAAGCGCGAAGCCCTGGTCAAGGCCGCGCTGCGCGAATACCAGTCACAGACCCATCTGATTCCGCTGCACCGCCAGGTGATTCCGTGGGCCCTGCGCAGCAACCTGGACGTGGTGCCGCGCGCCGACAACTGGCTGGAAGTGGCCTGGGTGACCAAGCGCTGAAAGCCGTGTTTCAGCGGGTCGCGCGGCGGCGCACGGCCTCGATGTAGGCCTGGCCGTCGGGCGGCAGGCCGCTGCGCTGCGAGGTCCAGATCATTTCGCCCAGGCATTCCATCACCTCGTGGTGGGCGGTGTGCAGGGAATTGCGGCGCGCGGCCAGCAGTTCGACGGCCTGGCGGATGCCGGTGGGCTGGTCGATGGCGATTTGTTCGTGGATGGACAGGTGCATCGACAAATGCAAGAAAGGGTTCGTGCGGCCCTCTTCCACGGTGTAGACGGCGGCCTGCGCGGCCGGTTCGTCGGCCAGGTCGCCGTCGTATTCAGGGTGCTGGGTGATCCAGCTGGCGGCGATGGTTTCCATGGCATCCAGCGGCAGGCCGCTGCGCTGCTTGGCGTAGGCGCTGCAGAAGAATCGGCGGACGTCGGCTTGTGAGGGCTGGAACATCCGAGAATTGTCGCCTGCACCGCTGCTGTTTCCTTTTGACCGCCCATGCGACCTTCCTCTTCTTCGGTGCCGCCCGCCTACGCACCCGCACGGCCAGCCTCAGGCTGGCCGTGGCGTGAGGCCCTGGCCCTGGCGCTGTGGCTGCTGCTGACCATCGCCTGGCGCCCGCTGCTGCTGCCCGACGAGGGCCGTTACGTCGGCGTGGCCTACGAAATGCTGCGCGGCGACGGCGTGTTGCCCACGCTGGACGGCCTGCCTTTCTTCCACAAGCCGCCGCTGCTGTATTGGCTGGACGGCGCCGCGCTGCGGCTCTTCGGCGTCAACGAATTCGCCGCCCGCTGCGGCCCGGCGCTGCTGGCCTGGGTACTGGGCATGGCGCTGTTGTTGCACGCGCGGCGATGGCACGGTGTGGCGGTGGCACGCACTGCGCTGGCGGTGCTGGCCACCAGCCCCTTCTTCTTTGTCGGCGGGCAGTACGTCAACCACGACATCGGCGTGGCGGCCTGCATCACGGCCGCCTGTTTCAGCATCGTGCGCGCCGTGGATGACCCGCAGCGCACCTCGCGCCGCTGGCTGATGTTGGGCTGGGCCTTCTGTGCGCTGGGCGTGCTGGCCAAGGGCTTGATCGGCATCGTGCTGCCGGCTTGCATCATCGGCCCCTGGCTGCTGGCGCAAGGGCGCTGGCGGCAGACCTTGTCGCTGCTGCACCCGCTGGGCCTGCTGGTCTTCGCGGCGGTGGTGCTGCCGTGGATGCTGGCCATGCAGCAGCGCTTCCCGGGCTTTTTCGACTATTTCATCGTCGAACAGCACTTCCGGCGCTTTACTGGCACCACTTTCAACAACCGCATGCCGGTGTGGTTCTACTTCGCCGTGCTGCCCTTGCTGATGCTGCCGTGGAGCCTGTGGCTGGCGGCTGTGCGGCCGGCGAAGTTGCGTGCCGTGGTGCCGCAGCACACGGCTGCGCGCGTCGGCTTGTACCTGTGGTGGGCGCTGGCCATCGTTGGCTTTTTCTCATTGCCTTCGTCCAAGCTGGTGGGCTATGTCCTGCCCGCATTGGCGCCGGTGGCGGCGCTGCTGGCGCTGGTGCTGGTGGCCCGTCGCACACCGTGGCCGCGCGTGGCGGCGGGGGCCGCGGTGGCCTGTGTGGCCATCGTCGCTTTTCTGGCCTGGAAGGCACCAGGTTCGCACCGCGAACTGGCGCGCATGCTGGCGGTACAACTGCAGCCCGGCGACCGCGTGGCCTTCATCGACGAATACTTCTACGACGTCCCTTTCTACGCCCGGCTGACGGCGCCGGCCATCGTGGTGTCGGACTGGGACGCGCCCGATGTGGCCGCGCAGGACAACTGGCGCAAGGAGCTTTTCGACGCCACCCGCTTCAGCCCTGACCACGGCGCCAGCGTGCTGTGGACCTGGCAGCGGCTGGGCGAACTGCCCTGCCACGCCGGCAAGGTCTGGGTCATTGCCGCTGCCGACCACCGCGCGCGCCTGGCGGCTGCGCTGGACGGCCTGACGCTGGTGCAAGCGGTGCGCGGGGTTGAACTGCTGGCCGTGCCCGGCCGCGCCTGCCCGGCCCGCGTGCCGTGAGCCCGGCCACCGCCTGGCAACTGCTGCGCTATGCCAGCGTGGGCGGTCTGGCCACCGCCGCGCACTGGGCCCTGCTGGCGGTGCTGGTTGAAGGCGCCGGCATGGCGCCCTGGGTGGCCTCGGGCTGCGGCGCCGTGCTGGGTGCCCAGGTGGCCTTCTTCGGCAACCGCCGCTACACCTTCGGCCACGCCGGGC
>JAYVBO010000251.1:0-1588 GCA_043750435.1 Betaproteobacteria bacterium
AAGCCGAACGCCAGTCACGGCTGATCAGCCTATTCCGCCTGGACTTTGTGAACCCGGCCGAGATGCGCGCCGACGTGGCGGGCAAGCCGGTTTACCTGGGCTTGATGTCGAACAGCGGGCAAATGCTGCGCATGAAGCCACAGAATTTGCTGCTGAACCTGCCGCTGGCTACGGCCATTTGACCCCCGGGTTGACCCGAAGTATGTAGAATTCAGGCATACCGATTCAAGCAGAAACCTGCATGCCCATCATGGACGCAACCGTTGCTGAACGCGGGCAGATCACCCTGCCCAAGGCCGTGCGCGATGCACTGGGCCTGATCAAGGGCAGCAAGCTCACTGTCGAACTCATCGACGGGCGCATCATCTTGCGCAAGGACGTGGATGACGCCTTGAGCCGCCTGCGGGGCCGCTTCAAGCTGGCTGAAGGCTTCAAGAGCACCGACGAAGCGATGCGCGCGATACGCGGCCGCGCGCCGGGTGACCCTTATTTGCCACCGGAAGACGACGGCGCGTGATCGCCCTTGATTCATCCGTCGTGATCGACGTGCTGACCGCTGATGACAGCCACGGCGGCAGTTCGTCGTTCGCCCTGTCCAACGCACTGGCCAAAGGGGACGTCGTCGTCTGCGAGGCCGTGGTCGCTGAGGTGCAGTTGATGCTGGACACGGCGAGCAATGTCATGGAAACGCTGAACGCCATGGGCATCCGCTTCCTGGCCATCAACGAACCCGCCGCCGTGCGCGCCGGGGTGATGAACCGCCGCTTCCGCGACCGCGGCGGCCGGCGCGAACGGGTGGTGGCCGATTTCCTGATCGGCGCGCACGCCCTGCTGCAATGCGACGGCCTGATCACCCGCGACGCCGGTTTCTTCCGCGATTACTACAAGGGCCTGAAGGTCATCGTGCCGAAAGCCTGACGGTTCATCATCCACCCCAGACACCCCGCCCACAAGGAGCACCCCATGCTGCAAGCCTACCGTCAACATGTCGCCGAACGCGCCGCGCTCGGCATCCCGCCGCTGCCGCTGGACGCCACCCAAGTGGCCGCGCTGATCGAACTGATCAAGGCCCCCGGTGCCGAAGACACCGCTTTCCTGATGGACCTGCTGACCCACCGCGTGCCGCCCGGCGTGGACGACGCGGCGCTGGTCAAGGCCAGCTTCCTGGCTGCCGTGGCCCACGGTGAATTGGCCGTGGCGCTGATCAGCAAAGCCAAGGCCACCGAGCTGCTGGGCACCATGGTGGGCGGCTACAACGTGCACCCGCTGATCGAACTGCTGGACGACGCGGCCGTGGCGCCGGTTGCCGCCGAAGCGCTGAAGAAGACGCTGCTGATGTTCGACTTCTTCAACGACGTGGCCGAGAAGGCCAAGGCCGGGAACGCGCACGCCCAAGCCGTGATGCAGAGCTGGGCCGACGCCGAGTGGTTCACCAGCCGCCCCGAAGTGCCCAAGAAGATCACCGTCACTGTCTTCAAGGTGCCCGGCGAAACCAACACCGACGACCTGAGCCCGGCGCCCGACGCCTGGAGCCGCCCAGACATCCCGCTGCACTACCTGGCGATGCTGAAGAACACCCGCGCCGGCG
>JAYVBO010000252.1:0-1585 GCA_043750435.1 Betaproteobacteria bacterium
CTTCTTGCCGGTCTTGACCTTGGGGTTGGTCAGCTCGTCGATCTCTTCCAGCACCTTCTGCGAACTGGTGCCGGGCGGCAGTTCGGTGACAACCAACTGCCACTGCCCGCGCGCCAGGTCTTCGATGACCCAACGGGCCCGCACCTTGATGCTGCCGCGCCCGTCGGCATAGGCCGCGCGGATGTCGGCGGCCGGGCTGATGATCTGGCCGCCGCCGGGGAAATCGGGCGCGGGCAGCAGGGCGTAGAGCTCGTCGTCCGTCAGCGCTTCGTTCTTCAGCAGGGCGATGGCGGCGGCCGCCACTTCACGCAGGTTGTGGCTGGGGATTTCGGTGGCCAGGCCGACGGCGATGCCGCTGGCGCCGTTCAAGAGGACGAAAGGAAGTCTCGCGGGCAACTGGCGGGGTTCTTCGGTGCTGCCGTCGTAGTTCGGTTGGAAGTCGACCGTGCCCTCGTCGATCTCGTCCAGCATCAGCCGCGCGATGGGGCTCAGCCGCGCCTCGGTGTAGCGCATGGCCGCCGCGCCGTCGCCGTCGCGGCTGCCGAAGTTGCCCTGGCCGTCGATCAGCGGGTAGCGCTGCGAAAAGCCCTGCGCCATGCGCACCAGGGCGTCGTAGGCGGCGGTGTCACCGTGCGGGTGGTAGCGGCCCAGCACATCGCCCACCACGCGGGCGCTCTTGACCGGCTTGGGGCCGCCGGCCGTGGTGAAGGCCAGGCCCATGCGGTGCATGGCGTAGAGGATGCGGCGCTGCACCGGCTTGTTGCCGTCGCAGACATCGGGCAGGGCGCGGCCCTTGACGACCGACAGCGCGTACTCCAGGTAAGCGCGCTCGGCGTAGTCGGCCAGGGGCAAAGATTCAGCGGCGTCACCAGACGGCGGGGGCGGGGGCGAGAACAGGTCGGTCATGCGGCTTCAGGGTCGGCAAATCCGCGCGGCACCCGCGCGGCGGCGAATTGTCGGTCAAGCCCTGATGGCGGCAGTTGCATCCGATACAGGGTGGGCCGCGTAAACGACAGGGCGCCCCCACTCTTCATCCGCTTCAACCAGGAACAGCCATGAAAACTTCCCTGCGCACCACCGCCACCTTCTCGGGCTTGGCCGCTCTGGCGGCCCTGACCGGCTGCGCTGACGTGGCCCCGATGAAGCCCATGCTTGCCGCTCCTGCGTTCATGCAAGACAGCCTGCCCGCCGCCGTGCAAGTGCCGGCCGGCCACCGCGTGGCGATGGCAACGGCCGCCAGCGGCGAGATCACCTACGAATGCCGGGCCAAGGCCGCCATGGCCGGCGAATTCGAATGGGTCTTCGTCGGCCCGCAAGCGGTGCTGAAGAACCGCATGGGCCAGGCCGTCGGCACCTACTACGGCCCGCCCGCTACTTGGGCCGCGATGGACGGCTCGAAGATCACCGGCATGCAAGTGGCCGTGGCCCCGGCCGGCATGGGCAACATCCCGATGCAGCTGGTCAAGGCCAACCCGGCCCTGGGCGGCAAGGACGGCATGGGCGCGATGTACGGCATCAGCCACATCCAGCGTGTGGCCACGCGTGGCGGCACGGCGCCGGCTGTGTCTTGCACGGCCAGCAACGC
>JAYVBO010000253.1:0-8715 GCA_043750435.1 Betaproteobacteria bacterium
GTTGTTCGACCTTCGTTCGCCACGAGTAGCGCTTCACGCGCGCCAAGCCGGTGTCGATGACGTAGCGGATACCCGGCACCGTCAGCGAGGTCTCGGCCACGTTGGTGGCCAGCACGATGCGCCGGCCGTTGCCAGCTTCGAACACGCGGTCTTGCTCTTGCGGGCTCAGCCGCGCGAACAGCGGCAGCACTTCGGGCAGCGGGCCGCCCTTGTGGGTCTGCGCCAGGTGGCGGCGCAGGTGGTCGGCGGCCTCGCGGATTTCACGTTCGCCGGGCAGGAAGACGAGGATGTCGCCCGGGCCCGCAGCGGCAACGCCGCTGCTTCCTGCTCCTCGCCACAGTTCGTCCACAGCGTCGGCGATGGCGTCGCTCTGGTTGAAATCGCGCTTTTCTTCATACGGGCGCCAGCGCTGTTCGACCGGAAACAAGCGGCCCGAAACCATGATCACCGGCGCCGGCCCGCGTGCCGACGCGAAATGCTGCGCGAAGCGGTCGGCGTCGATGGTGGCCGACGTCACCACCACCTTCAGGTCGGGCCGGCGCGGCAGCAACTGCCGCAGATAGCCCAGCAGGAAATCGATGTTCAGGCTGCGCTCGTGGGCCTCGTCGATGATGATGGTGTCGTAGGCGCGCAGCAGCGGGTCGCGTTCGGTTTCGGCCAGCAAGATGCCGTCGGTCATCAGCTTGACGCTGGCGCCGGGCTGCAGGCGGTCCTGGAAGCGCACCTTGTAGCCCACCACATCGCCCAGCGGGCTCTGCAGCTCTTCGGCGATGCGCTTGGCAACGCTGCTGGCAGCGATGCGGCGCGGCTGCGTGTGGCCGATCAAACCCTTGCCGCCGGCACCCAGGCCGCGGCCCAGTTCCAGCAAGATTTTCGGCAGCTGGGTCGTCTTGCCCGAACCCGTTTCACCGCAGACGATGACCACCGGGTTGTCGCGTATCGCCCGCGCAATTTCATCCCGCCGCGCCGACACGGGCAGTGCTTCGGGGTAGTGGATGGGGGGGATGGGCGTCGCCGGAACGGGCGGCCCGGTGCGGGGAGGCTTCACGGGGCGCGGATTATGTCTGGGCGGCCGCAACGCGCGGCCGAACGCCCAGAGCCTGGCCGGTCGCTGCGGCACAATCTGTCGACTTTCTGAACCACCCCATGAGCCTCGTCTTCCCCCACACCTTCGTCCCCTGGTTTCGCGCCGTGGCGCCCTACATCCATGCCTACCGGGGCAAGACTTTCGTGGTGGCGCTGGCCGGCGAGGCCATAGCCGCCGGCAAGCTCAACACCTTCGTGCAAGACCTGTCCATCCTGCACGCCATGGGCATCAAGCTGGTGCTGGTACACGGCTTTCGCCCGCAGGTGACCGAGCAACTGGCCGCCAAGGGCCATGTATCGCGCTATTCACACGGCATCCGCATCACCGATTCGGTGGCGCTGGACGCCGCGCAGGAAGCTGCTGGCCAACTGCGTTTCGAGATCGAAGCCGCCTTTTCGCAGGGCCTGCCCAACACGCCGATGGCCAACGCCACGGTGCGCGTGGTGTCGGGCAACTTCCTGACCGCTCGGCCCGTGGGCATCGTTGACGGTGTGGACTTCATCCACAGCGGCCTGGTGCGCCGGGTCGACCAGGCGGCCATCCAGCGGGCCATCGAAATTGGCGCGCTGGTGCTGCTCAGCCCCTTCGGTTTTTCGCCCACCGGTGAGGCCTTCAACCTGACGATGGAAGACGTGGCGGTGTCGGCAGCCATTGCGCTGCAGGCCGACAAACTGGTTTTCATGAGCGAAATCGCCGGCATCCGCGAAAACGCCAACGACCCCGACAGCGCCATCGACACCGAACTGGCCCTGGCCGACGCCAAACGCCTGCTGGCTGCCCTGCCCGCCCCGACTCAACCCACCGACGCCGCTTTCTACCTGCAGCATTGCGTGAAGGCCTGCCAAGGCGGCGTGGAACGTTCGCACATCCTGCCCTTCGCGGCCGACGGCGCCCTGCTGCTGGAAGTCTTCACGCACGACGGCGTGGGCACCATGGTGGTGGACGAGAAACTGGAAAGCCTGCGCGAAGCATCGTCCGACGACGTCGGCGGCATCTTGCAGCTGATCGAACCCTTCGAGCGTGACGGCACCCTGGTGCGCCGTGAGCGCACGGAAATCGAACGCGACATCGGCTACTACAGCGTGGTCGAACACGACGGCATCATCTTCGGCTGCGCTGCGCTTTACCCCTACCCGGAATCGCGCACCGCCGAAATGGCCGCGCTGACGGTTTCGCCCATGACGCAGAGCCAGGGCGACGGCGAGCGGCTGCTCAAGCGCATCGAACAGCGTGCCAAGGCACTGGGCCTGGACAGCATCTTCGTGCTGACCACGCGCACCATGCACTGGTTCATCAAGCGCGGTTTCAGTCCGGTCGACCCGGAGTGGCTGCCCGAGGCGCGCAAACGCAAATACAACTGGGACCGCCGCTCGCAGGTCCTGGTCAAAAAACTGAACGCATAGGAGATCTGGATATGACCCGCATGGTGCAATGTGTTTATCTGAAGAAAGAAGCCGAAGGCTTGGGGTTTTCGCCATATCCGGGCGAACTGGGCAAGCGAATTTATGACGGCGTCAGCAAGGAAGCCTTTGAGCTTTGGAAGAAGCACCAGACCCTGCTGGTCAATGAAAACCGCCTGAATCTGGCCGACGCCCGCGCCCGCCAGTATCTGGCGCGCCAGATGGAGCAGTTCTTCTTCGGCGGTGCCGTTGACCAGGCAGCCGGCTACGTGCCCCCGGCGAATTGACCCTAGGCCGACGGCTGCGGTTATCCCGCATCGGCATGAATATCGGAATGCTGTATATTCACCATTCCCTCTTCATACTTCGAGATGATTCAACATGAAAAACCAACTCAGTGATCTGCTCGCCCAGAAGGCTGCCCTGGAACAACAGATCGCCGACGTGCAGCGCGCCGAGCGCAGCGAAGCCGTCGCCAAGGTCAAGGCCATGATGGCCGAATACGGCCTGACGCTGGCCGACATCGGCAGCAGCAGCAAGGCCGCCGCCGGCCCGAAGAAAGCCACCAGCAAGGTCGCTGCCAAGTTTCACAACGCAGCCACCGGCGACACCTGGTCGGGCCGTGGCCTGAAGCCCAAGTGGCTGACCGCCGCGCTGGCCTCGGGCCGCGCTTTGTCGGAATTCGCGATCTAAATCGCGCCGGCCGCCTTGCCCACTGTGCTTTTGCATGAAGTTTCCTTGGCGGCCCCTTGATTCCTGATCCGGGTTCGCGCCCTTCGGGCGCCAGCCCGGACACCCCTGCCAGTGCAAGCCTTGTAAAGTTCTGGCGAAGCTATTTCTCCGGCCTGAATCTGTCGGCCACCGCTGCCTTGCGGGTGGCCGCTGCCGCCATGGTGGCGCTGGTATTGGCCTATCTCGGCGCCCTGTGCTTGCCGCTGGCGCCTTGGAATGCCTTAACCCTGCCGGCCGGATTGGCGCTGGCCAGTTTGTGGCGCTTTGGTCGCGCCACCATGTTCGGCGTGATATTAGGCTGCATGGCCGCACTGCCGGGCCTGGGTTGGAATATGGCCACCTCGTCGGCCGCCGCTTTGGGTTTGATGACCGCCGCGCTGGGCGCGCAGGCCGTGCTGCGGCAACTGCGTTTTGACGCGCGCCTGGAGCGGGCCGCCGACATTGCCGCACTCGCCTCCACGGTGGTCATCGCCGCGGCACTGCCTCTGGCCGTGGCCGCCTCGGCCTGGACGGCCCTGGTGCGCGGCGTCGGCATGCCGGCCTTCAACGGACTGGCCGCCGGCTGGTGCGTGATGGCCCTGGGCATGCTGACCACCGCGGTGGCGGTGCTGGCCTTTGACCGCAGCATGCTGCGCGCGCTGCACCACGGCACCGCCTGGCGCCAAAGCGCGTCGGGCCTGGCCGCCATGCTGCTGGTGCTGTGGCTGCTTTGGATGGCCACCACTGAACGCTCTCCACTGGCCGTGCTGGCCCTGTTCGCGCCCCATGTGGCGGTGGTGGCGCTGGCCCTGCGCGGCCAATTGGCGCTGGGCGCCACCGGGCTGCTGGCCGCCGGCTTGCTGGGCGCTTCCACGGCCAATTCCGGGCTGTCGATGTGGGGCCTGGGCGGCAGCACCGGCCCGGCGCTGGGGGCCTGGATGGCTTCGGCCTTGACCGTGATGCTGATGGCCTACGCCACGATGGTGGAATGGCGCGGCCGTTCACAGCGCTGGGAATGGGCGCTGGACGGTTCGCGTCTGGGGGTCGCCGACTGGCATTTGCAGCGCGAAGCCAGCTTCGCTTCCGCAGCGTGGCGTTCGCTGACCGCCCACCCCGGCAAGTCCTGGACGCCGGCCGCCTGGCTGGCCAAGGTACACCCGGAAGACCGCTCCGCCATCACCGAAGCCATGGCCGCGCTGACCGCCGGCGACGCCGGCCGCCGCACGCTGGAATTGCGCATGCCGCAGGGCAGCGGCTGGCGCTGGGTGGAAGTGACGATGATGGTCATCGAGCGCGACGGCGAAGGCCTGCCGGTGCGCCTGCTGGCCACCCTGGCCGACGTGCAGGAGAGGCGCGACGCGCAAGAGCGCCAGCTGATGTCGGTCAGCCTGTTCCAACACCTGCACGAAGGCCTGCTGATCACCGACGCCGACCTGCGCGCGCTGGACGTGAACGCTGCCTACACGCAGATCCTGGGCATGCCGCGCGAAGAAGTGCTGGGCACCGTGCCTTCCTTGCTGCGCCCGACCCCGGCCGACCCGGTAGCGCGCCAACAGCGGGCGGCCATGTGGGCCAGCCTGCGCGACTCCGGCAGCTGGCGCGGCGAACTGCTGGAGCGCCGCCGCAACGGTGATCTGTGCACCTTGCAGACCACCATATCCACGGTGCGCGGGCCCAGCCAAGACCTGCGTTATCACGTGCTGGTGATCAGCGACATCACCGAGCAGCAGGCCCAGCGCGAACAGCTGGAACGCCAGGCGCATTTCGATGAATTGACACGCCTGCCCAACCGCACGCGGCTGTCGCAACTGCTGGACGACGCCATGCGCGCCGCCGACCGCGACGGCTATCTGCTGGTGGTCTGCTACCTGGACCTGGACCGCTTCAAGCCGGTCAACGACCGTTACGGCCACGCCGCTGGCGACCGCCTGTTGGCCGAGTTGGCCGGCCGGCTGCGCAGCGCCCTGCGCAGCCGCGAACACTGGACCGATTCGGCGGCACGCCTGGGCGGCGATGAATTCGTGCTGCTGCTGCGCGCCGGTACCTTGGAAGAAGCGCGGCTGGCCGTCGAACGCGTGCTGCGCGTGGTGTCGCTGCCCTATGTCATCGACCCCGCGCAAGACAGCGTGCAGGTCACGGCCAGCATGGGCGCCACCGTCTACCCGGTGGACCGCAGCGACGCCGACACCCTGCTGCGCCATGCCGACCACGCCATGTACGGCGCCAAGCAATCGGGCCGCAATGGCTACCTCTTCTTCGACCCCGAACACCGCCGCCGCACCGAGCAGCGCGTGATGGCCATAGGCCGCATCCAAGAGGCGCTGGACCAGCAGGAATTCGTCCTGTACTACCAGCCCAAGGTGGACATGCGCAGCGGCCGCGTGTTGGGTTTTGAAGCTTTGCTGCGCTGGGAACATCCTCAACAGGGCTTGGTCGCGCCGTTGCAATTCCTGCCGCTGATCGAGAACACCGGCCTGTCGTCGCGGGTCGGCGACTGGGTCATCGCGCAGGCCCTGGAACACCTGTCGCAGTGGCGGCGCAAGGGCTTCGATTTCTCGGTCAGCGTGAACATCTCGGCGCGCCACCTGCAGGAACCTGACTTCGCGCTGCGCCTGTCAGAACTGCTGGCCCGCCACAGCGAAATGCTGGCCACCAGCCTCGAGCTGGAAATGCTGGAAACAGCGGCCCACGCCGACATCGAGGCCACGTCGGCGCTGGTGGCTCGCTGCCAGGGCATCGGCGTGAAGTTCGCGCTGGACGATTTCGGCACCGGCTATTCAACGCTGACTTACCTGAAACGCCTGCCGGTGGATGTGCTGAAGATCGACCGTAGCTTCGTTCACCACATGCTCGACGACGCGCAAGACCGTGCCATCGTCGAAGGCGTGATAGGCCTGGCGCGAACCTTCGGGTGCACCGTGGTGGCCGAGGGCGTCGAGTCGCCTGCGCAGGCCCGAACACTGCTTGATCTGGGCTGCGACATCGGCCAAGGCACGGGCATCGCCGCACCCATGCCGGCGGCCTTGGTGGCGCAGTGGGTGCGCGACTACCGCGGCATGTTCTCGCTGTCGCCGGCCGATCCGGGCCACACCGCGCCGCAGCAGTTGGGCTGAAAGCCGCCGACTAGACTCGACCGGTGATCCCTGCCGGCTTTCTGCAAGAACTGATATCCCGCGTCGACATCGTCGAGGTGGTGGGCCGCCACGTCGAGCTGAAACGCGGCGGCGCCAACTTCATGGGGCTGTGCCCCTTCCACGGCGAAAAGTCGCCCAGCTTCTCGGTCAGCGCGTCCAAGCAGTTCTACTACTGCTTCGGCTGCGGGGCCAGTGGCGACGCCATCCGCTTCCTCACCGAACACCTGGGCCTGAGCTTCGTGGAAGCTGTGCGCGAGCTGGCTCAGGGCGTGGGCCTGACGGTGCCCGAAGAGCAGGTCAGCGCCGACGAGCGCGAACGCCGCAACACCTTGCGCGAACGCCGCTTGTCGCTGAGTGACGTGCTGACCAAGGCCGCCGACTTCTACCGCAACCAGCTGCGCGCCACGCCGCGCGCCGTGGACTACCTGAAACGGCGCGGCCTGACCGGAGCGGTGGCCGCGCGCTTCGGCCTGGGCTACGCGCCGCCGGGCTGGCGTACGCTGGCCGGGGTCTTCCCACGCTACGACGACCCATTGCTGGAAGAAGCCGGGCTGGTGCGCCTGAAAGAGGCCGAAGACCACGGCCACAGTACGGCCGAGAAAACGGCCGAGAAAACGACTGAGCCCAAGGACGCCGCCGAGCGCAGCCGCTACGACTGGTTCCGCGACCGCGTGATGTTCCCCATCCGCTCGGTGGATGGCACCGTCATTGGCTTTGGCGGCCGGGTGCTGGACGACAGCAAGCCCAAATACATGAACTCGCCGGAAACGCCGGTGTTCAGCAAAGGCCGCGAGCTCTACGGCTTGTTCGAGGCCCGGCAGGCGCTGCGCGACAAGGGCTACGCGCTGGTCGTCGAAGGCTATATGGACGTGGTCGCGCTGGCCCAATCGGGTTTCGCCAACGCCGTCGCCACGTTGGGCACGGCCTGCACCGCCGACCACGTGCAGAAACTCTTCCGCCACACCGATGCGGTGGTCTTCAGCTTCGACGGCGATGCCGCCGGGCGCCGCGCGGCGGGCCGCGCGCTGGAAGCCTCGCTGCCGCATGCAACCGACCTGCGCACCGTGCGCTTCCTCTTCCTGCCGCCCGAGCACGACCCCGACAGCTATGTGCGCGAACTGGGCCCCGAGGCCTTCGACGCCCAGGTGAGCAAGGCCGTGCCCTTGTCGAAGCAATTGATCGTGCAGGCCGGTGAAGACGCTGACCTGCAGACCGCCGAAGGCCGCGCCCGCATGCTGGCCCAAGCCAAGCCGCTGTGGATGACGCTGCCTGACGGCGCATTGAAGCGCCAGCTGCTGCCCGAATTGGCACGGCAGGCGCAGCTGGAAACGACCGACCTCAATGCACTGTGGGGCACGGCGCCGGCAACGGCGCCAGCGCCTGCGCCTCAACGCGCCACCAGCCGTGCATCCGCTGCGCTTGCGCCGGTGGCCCGGCGCTCGGGTCGACAGGCGCCAGCCGGCACCGCCGACCTGGCGCTTCGCCTGCTGTTGCGCCACGCCGACTGGTTGGAACGTTTGTCTGGCGAAGACCAAGCCTTGCTGCACGATCTGAGCGGCACCCACGGCTTGGCCGTGGCCTGGCTGGAACGCCAACTGATGGAGCATGGCCCGGCGACCTGGGCGGCGCTGGATGCTGCGCTGGACGACGAACCCTGGTGCGCAGAAGCCCGCGCCTGGGTCAATGCCGCAGTGGTGGACGAGGAACAAGGGTACGAAGACCTGCGGCTGGTGCTGCACCGCATGTGGATCGCCTCGCTGCGCCAGGACATGGAAGCCCTGATCGCCGAGGGCCACACCGAACGCGAGCAATTGCAGCGCATCAGCGCCCTGGACGCCCGCATCCGCGAACACCGCAAAGCCGAGCGTGAACTGGCCGATCAACACCCCGCAAGGCGTTGATTTCACTGGCTTGTGGGTATAATCCACGGTTTGTCGCCGCGGCACGTGTGTCAGCAGCAACCGAAACGGGATTTCCGAGCCCCGACCATCCCCTTCGAAAAAGGGCAACACCGGTCATCCGCTCACCTGTTCAACCGCCTGTGCGGAACGCTGCCCACCCGACGAGTTCAACTGAGCTTGCCTGCCCGACCTGCGTGAACAAGCGCCCCGCACCCGAGCACGCCGGTGTGGCGGTCGCCTACCGCACGCAGGTTTTGTGACGCCTGCTTCTGCCCCAAGGAAACGCATGACCGCCAAGAAGACCGCTGCCCCCGCCTCTCAGCCCGCCGAGACCAAGTTGGCCAAGCCTGCAACGGCAGCCAAGGCCGGCGCCGCCGAGGCCAAGCCAGCCAAATCCGCCAAGCCCGCTAAGGCCTTGGCGGCTCAGCCTGAGAGCAAGTCCAAGGCGGTAGCGCCCAAGGCAGCCAAGGCCGACGCCAAGA
>JAYVBO010000254.1:0-3773 GCA_043750435.1 Betaproteobacteria bacterium
GATGATTTCCGCCGGCCCGGTGGGGCAGTCGAAAGCCACCGCCGGCACGCCCAGGGCCTGCGCTTCCAGCAGCGCCAGCGGCATGCCCTCAAAGCGCGAAGGCAGCACGAACACGGCAGCCTGGCGGTACTGCGCCTGCACCTGCGCGGTGGGCGCCAGCCACTGCACGCTGGCGGCCACGCCCAAGGCCTGCGCCTGGGCTTGCAGCGCAGCGGTCAAGGGGCCGTCGCCCAGCACGCGCAGACGCGCTGCCGGCAGCTGCGCCTGCACGCGCACCCAGGCCGTCAGCAGCAGGTCCAGGCCCTTTTGCGCCACGTGGCGGCCCACCGCCAGCACGGTGGGCGCGGCCGGCGCTTCGGGCACCTCGGCACGCAGGCTGGCGGCGTTGTAGATGACCTCGGTGCGTGGGTTGATGGCCGCGAAACGCGGCGCGTCGGCGCGGCTCAGGCTGACCACCGCCGCCACGCGGCGGTAGAGCAGCGCGCGTAGGCGGCGCCAGGGTTTTGATCGGGCGTCGAAGTGGTTGTGGTCGCAGCAAATCGTGCGCGGGGCCAGGCCGCGCGCGGTGAAGGCCGCCAGCGCCAGCACCGAACACGCCGTGGTCAGGCCGTTGAGGATGACCACATCGGGCTGCTCGGCGCGCACCAGCGCCGCCAAGGCGCGGCCGGTGCGCCACTGCTTGCGCAACAGCGCCCAGGCGCCCTCGCCCGCCGGCAGCGGGCGTGCGCCGTGCAGCACGCGCACGCGGTCGGGCAGCGCGTAGCGCACCTCATGGCGCAGCGTGTGCACGCTGCCGACGGCCACGTCCATGCCGGCTTCGTCCAGTTGCCCAGCCAGCGTGCAGACGAAGCGTTCCACACCACCGGCCAGGTCCAGCCGGTCGCACAGCAGCAGCACGCGCGGGGCGCGCTCAGGCGTCGGGGTGGACAGGCCCATGGCGTTCATCGCTGCAGCAAAGCAGCCACGTCCAGCCGCTGGTAATCAGGCGCGGGCAGCGCCAGCCCCGCGCTGCGCACGGCCTGCAGCGTGGCGCGCCAGCGCCGGGTGGCGTCCAGCATGCCCAGCGCAGCCAGCGGCGCTTGCCAGCCGCTGACGCGGGTGGAAAGCGCGTTGCCGCCAGCCTGCAGCCATTCGTCCTGCGCGTAGTCGCTTTGCTGGGGCGCCGCCAGTGGCCCCAAGCCCGTGCCCGGCTCGCGCAGCTTTTGCGCCAGCACCAGCACGTAGACCTCGTGGCTGTTGCGCAGGTTGACGCGGCGCTTCACGTCCAGCGGGCTGGCCACGCGCCACCAGTGCGCGGGGTCGGCCTTCTGCGCGAAAACCACGGCCTTGATGGCGAAGCCGCGTTCGGGCGTGTAGAGGCTGAAGAACAGTTCTGGGCTGAACTGGTAGAAGCCGTGGCCCGACAAGTTGTTGGCCGGCAGCGCGTGCAGGATGTGGCCGCCCACGCGGCACAGGTCCACCACGTTGCGCCAAGCGGTAGGGAAGTCGAAGACGTGTTCCAGGCAGCCGAAGTCCAGCACCGCGTCGTAGTGGCCGCGTTGCGGCGACAAGGCCGGCCAGGGCAGGTTCATGTCGTGCACGAAGCTGGCGCTTTCGTAGTCGGACGCGTCCACCGAATCGGCCTGCTGCGTGCCGAACCACTGCTGCATCAAAGGCTCGAAATAGGCCGGCCGGCCGGGCGCCACGGCCGGCAGCTGCAGCGGCTGTTGCCGGCGCCACGCGGCGTGCGCCTGCAGCGCGCGGTCTTCGACGAACAGGGCTTGCCGGCCGATGGCCAGCGTGCGGTCGAAGCGCGCGCCCAGGTCTTGCGCGTGGGCCAGAAAGTTCAGGTTGTGTGCGTCTATGCCCATGGCTTCAATTGGCGGGTCCAGCGGCAGCGCGCTGTTTGTTTTGTAAATGGTGGGTGAGCGCCATGCCGGCCACGGCGGCGGTGATGACCAGCAGTTCGACGGCCACTGCCACGCGTGACAAGGCCGCAGCGCCGTCACCACCGAACTGCCAGGCGCCGGCCACGCCAGCCACGCCGCCCACCACCACGCAGGCGCGGTAGGCGTGGTCGAAGCGGCCGCTGCCCAGCATCCAGTAGCCGAAGAATTTCCAGCTCAGCAGCAGCGGCAGCAACAGGCCCAGCGTGAGCATCACCGGTGCCACGCGGGCGGTGTCGATACCGCCTTTTTGAGCCGCCAGAAAGCCGCTCAAGGTCGGCCAGGCCAGCACGCCGCTAAGCAGCAGAACGCCACCGGCAAAGGCGCCCAGCACCGCCCAGCGCGCTGTGTAGAACCAGGCCGCACGCGCACCCCGTTTGAAGTGCCCCACGATGCGCGGGTAGACGATCTGGAAGACCGGATCGGCCGCGCCCAGCACCGCTCGCACGATGCGGTCGGCCAGAAAATACACACCCAGTTCACTGCGGCTCATCGCGGCCGAAGCCACGGCCGGCAGCGCGTAGGAATAGGCCGCGCCGGCCACCGACACCGGCAGCATCGTCCACCCCAAACGCAAGCCGGGGCGCACGGCGGCGGTGGTCCACAGCGCTTGCGTGGCAGCCGCTGTGCGCAGGTCGCGCCGCAGCCACCACCAGCCGCCGGCAGCCAGCGCCGCCGTGGCCGCCACCTGCATCGCCACATAGGCCATGACGCTGTGGCCCAGCCCCAGCACGGCCAGCGCCCAGGTGGCGTAGACGGCGATTTCCACCCAGGCCCAACGGTGCAATTGTTCGCTGGCCTGCAAATACCAGGTGGCCTGCCAGCCGATGGCGCAAGCGGCCGCGCCCAGCAGCAGCGCGCCGGCCAGTGCTTCGGAAACCGAAGGCGCCTGCAGCAAGGTCAAGGCAACGCCCGCCGACAGCAGCAACACCGCGCCGCTCAGCAGCACCCGCGCGCTGAAAATCTGCCGCGCCAGTGCCCAGCGGCCAGTGGCGTCGGCCACCACCGCCAGCCGCGTGGCGGCGGCCAGAAAGCCGCCTTCGACCAGCGTGGACAACAGCGCCGCCCAGACCAGAAACAGGCTCAGCCGGCCGAATTCCTCCGCGCCCAACCGTGCCGCCATCACCGGCAGCAGCAACGCCGGAAACGCCAGCCGCAAAGCCGCCGCGCCGTAGACGGGCGGCAGGCTGCGGCTAAGCGGCGGGCGTGGCTTCATCGACGTTGGTCAGGGTTTGATGACCAGGCGTGCGGTGTAGTCCACGCGGTGCAAAAAGTGGTGCACGTCACTCGCTGCGAAGTACTCGTCCACCGCCTGCCGCGCGCCCTGCCAGTGGCCGTAGTCGTCGATGACCATCACGCCCTGACTGACCAGGCGCGGGTAGAGGTGCAGCAGTTCGTGGCGCGTCGATTCGTACCAGTCGGTGTCCAGGCGCAGCAGCGCAATGGCACCCGGCACGCGCGCCGGGATGGTGTCTTCAACCTTGCCCTGGATGAAATGGATCTTGTCGCGCGGGTAGCCGGTGGACCACAGATTGGCCTGCACGTCGTCCAGCCCGGCTTCGCACCACACGCCCTCGCCGCGCGTGGTGCGGGCCAGTTGCGCTTCGGCTGCTTCGCCGGTGTGGCTGCGGTCTTCGGCCGTGGGCTCGCTCATGCCCTCATAGGTGTCGTAGAGGTAGAGATGGCGGCGCGTGTCGCCACGCGCCAGCAGGGCCAGCGCCACGGCCATCATGCTGCCGCCGCGCCAGACGCCGCATTCGACGATGTCGCCGGCGATGTCTTGCTTCACCAGGTAATCCACCGCCAGGATCAGCCCGGCGCGGCGGTCCAGGCCGGTGTGCGTGTACG
>JAYVBO010000255.1:0-8714 GCA_043750435.1 Betaproteobacteria bacterium
CAGTACCTGGCCATCAAAGCCGACTTCCCCGACACGCTCGTCTTCTACAGGATGGGCGATTTCTACGAGCTCTTCTTCGACGACGCGCGCAAGGCCAACCGTCTTCTGGACATCACGCTGACCCAGCGCGGCCAGAGCGCCGGCGCACCGGTGGTGATGGCCGGCGTGCCGGCGCATTCGGTGGAAGGCTATTTGGCGCGCCTGATCAAGCTGGGCGAAGCCGTGGCCGTGGCCGAACAGGTGGGCGACGTGGCCACGTCCAAAGGACCGGTCGAACGCAAGGTGACGCGCGTGGTGACGCCGGGCACGGTGACCGACAGCGAACTGATGGCCGAGCGCGCCGACACTCTGCTGCTGGCCGTGTTCAAGCAGCGCGCCACCTACGGCTTGGCCTGGTTGGGCTTGAGCAGCGGCAGCTTGGGCCTGACCGAATGCGGCGAACGTGAACTGCCCAGTCGGCTGGCGCGGCTGGCCCCGGCCGAGGTGCTGCACGACGGCAGTGAGCTGGCGGCTGCCCTGCTGCAAACCAAGACCGCCCGCACCGCGCGGCCGGCGTGGCAGTTCGACACCGAACTGGGCACGCGCAAGCTGTGCGCGCAACTGCAGGTGGCATCGTTGGCCGGCTTCAATGCGCAAGACCTGCCGGTGGCGCAAGCCGCCGCCGCCGCGCTGCTGAGCTACGCCGAACACACCCAGGGCCAGGCCCTGGCCCACGTCAGAACGCTCAGCGTTGAACGCAGCGGCGAACTGCTGGAACTGCCGCCGGCCACCCACCGCAACCTGGAACTGGTGCAGACCCTGCGCGGTGAAACGGGCGACAGCAGCCACACGCTGCTGAGCCTGCTGGACAGCTGCCGCACCGGCATGGGCAGCCGCCTGCTGCGCCACTGGCTGACCCACCCGGCGCGCGACCGGATTCCGGCCAGCGAACGCCATGCGGCCATCACCAGCCTCATCGACACCGGCTTCGCGCCGCTGCGCGAGGCACTGCGCAGTGTCAGCGACGTGGAACGCAGCACCGCCCGCGTGGCGCTGCGTCAGGTGCGCCCGCGCGAACTGGCCGGCCTGCGGCTGACGCTGGCCGCCCTGCCCGCCTTGCGCGCCTGCGCCCCGCGAGGTGCGCCGCTGCTGGAACGACTGCACGCGGGGCTGTCGCCCGAACCGGCGCTGGCGCAGGCACTGCGGACAATAGCCGCCGAACCGGCCGTGCTGCTGCGCGACGGCGGCGTCATCGCCACCGGCGTCGACGCCGACCTGGACGAGTTGCGCGGCATCAATGACAACTGCGACGCTTTCTTGCTGGACCTGGAAGCCCGTGAACGCGCCCGCACCGGCATCGCCAATTTGCGCGTGCAGTTCAACAAGGTGCATGGCTTCTACATCGAGGTCACCGCGTCGGGCCTCTCGAAAGTGCCGGCCGACTACCAACGCCGGCAGACGCTGAAGAACGCCGAGCGCTACATCACGCCCGAGCTGAAGACCTTCGAAGACAAGGCGCTGTCGGCACAGGAACGCGCCTTGTCGCGCGAGAAATTCCTGTACGACCAACTGCTGGACGAATTGCAGCAGCATCTGCCCGCACTGCAGGCCCTGGCCCGCGCGCTGGCCGGGCTGGACGCGCTGTCCGCGCTGGCTGAGCGCGCCACCACGCTGGACTGGTGCCGGCCTGAATTCGTGCCCTACCCCTGCATCGACATCGAAGCCGGCCGCCACCCGGTGGTGGAGGCGCGGCTGGCCGAAACCGGCGCCGGCAATTTCATCCCCAACCACTGCCGTCTGGACGCCAAGACGCGCTTGCTGGTCATCACCGGCCCCAATATGGGCGGCAAAAGCACCTTCATGCGTCAGGTCGCGCTGATTGTTCTGCTGGCCGCGATGGGCAGCTATGTGCCGGCCACGGCCTGCCGGCTGGGGCCCATCGACGCCATCCACACCCGCATCGGCGCGGCCGACGACCTGGCTAACGCGCAAAGTACCTTCATGCTGGAAATGACCGAAGGCGCGGCCATCGTGCACGGTGCCACCGAGCACAGCCTGGTGCTGATGGACGAGATCGGCCGCGGCACCAGCACCTTCGACGGCCTGGCGCTGGCCGGCGCCATTGCCACGCATTTGCATGACAAGAACCGCAGCTTCACGCTATTCGCCACGCATTACTTCGAATTGACCGAATTCCCGGCCCAGCACAGCGGCGCGATGAACCTGCATGTGGGCGCGGTGGAAAGCGGGCACGACATCGTTTTCCTGCATCAGATCGAACCCGGCCCGGCCAGCCGCAGCTACGGCGTGCAGGTGGCGCGGCTGGCTGGCATGCCGGCCTCGGTCGTGCGTCAGGCGCGCGCCACGCTTGAGGCGCTGGAGAGCAAGGCGCAAAGCGGGCAGGCGCAGGTGGATCTGTTCGCGCCGCCTCCGGCCGCCGCCGTGCCCGAGATTTCGGCCGTGGAGCGCGCTCTGGCGGCCCTCGACCCGGACCAGTTGTCGCCGCGCGAAGCGCTGGAAGCCCTCTACCGCCTGCGCAGCCTGGTGGCAGCCGGCTGAGGCCTCTGGCGAGCCCCCCATATCCCCGCGATCGCGGGGTGCTACGCCCGGTTCCGAGTGGCCACAATAGGTCCATTCCGGCAGCAGCGCCGCAGCACAGGGAAATCAATCATGAATATCAAAAACAGCTTGAAAGCCGCCGCCTTGATGATGTGCCTGGCTGGCGCAGCACAGGCCTCCGTCGTCGTGGGTGGCAATGCCGTCATCGGCCGCGCCAATACTGACAGTTTCAACAATTTCACCATTGTTGACATGAACAACGCCATCAGCGCCAGCACGACGCTGACCTCGTGGTCGGTGTTCACGTCAGACACGGGCACGTTGGAACTGGCCATCTTTCGCCTGGTCGGCGCGGTGTACAACCAAGTCGGCATCAGCGCGTTGGCCACGGTCACGACAGCAGGCCTGAACAGCTTCGCAACGTCTATCGCCGTTCTGGCGGGCGACTTTGTGGGTGTCTACATGCAGACCGCGCATGTCCAGTTCGGCAACATCGGCGCCGGCGGTGCCGGCTATTCGAACAATGGTTCGGGCCTGAGCAACGCCTTCAACGGCCCGCTCAGCCGGACCTATTCGATCTCGGTCTCCAACAACGGCACCGCCGTGCCCGAACCCACCACCGCGTGGTTGGCAGCACTGGCACTGGGTGCGGCCGCGTTCGGCCTGCGCAGCCGCAAGGCCTGAACCCGCGGCGCGCAAGCGCCACATCGCGCAACGCTTCGGCGGGCTACCGGCTTCGGCTCGGCAGGCCCGCCGATTTCGTTTCTGAGCAGGCTGGCGCATGCCACCCTGATACGCTCGCTGGTCGTTCCCCCTTACAGCCCCGGGCTGCTTCACCATGACCTACTGCGTCGGCATCCGACTCAACGCCGGCCTTGTCTTCCTGTCGGACAGCCGCACCAACGCGGGCCTGGACGCGATCAGCACCTTCCGCAAGATGATGGTCTACGAGAAGGCCGGTGACCGATTCATGGTCATGCTGTCGGCCGGCAACCTGAGCATCAGCCAGAGCGTGCGCGAATTGCTGCAGGTCGAGAAAATCGACAACGGCACCGAAGCAGGCCTGACCATCTGGAACGCCACCAGCATGTTTGACGCCACCCGCGTGCTCGGCGCGGCGGTGCGCCGGGTCTGGGAACAGGACGGCCCGGCGCTGAAGAAGTCGGGCGTCGACTTCAACGCCAGCATGATCTTCGGCGGCCAGATCAAGGGCGAAGCCATGCGTTTGTTCTTGGTCTACAGCGCCGGCAACTTCATCGAGGCCACGCGCGAAACCTGCTTCTTCCAGGTCGGCGAAAGCAAGTACGGCAAACCCATACTCGACCGCGTGCTGACCCCGCGCACCGAACTCGACGAAGCCGCCAAGTGCGCGCTGGTGTCGATGGACAGCACGCTGAAATCCAACCTCAGCGTGGGCCTGCCGCTGGACCTGCTGGTCTACCGCGAAGGCAGCCTGGCCTGCGACCAGATCGTCTGTATCGATGAACAGAACCCGTATTTCCAGATGATCCACAACACCTGGGGCCAGCGCCTGCGCGAAGTTTTCGAAAGCATCGACGACCCGCGCTGGGACGGCGGCACCAGCGCCCACCCCTTGATGAGCCCGCTGCAACGCCACGAACCGATGCGCAAGATCACTGCGCCGGGCGAGCGCATCGTTTGACGATGCCCGCCTCCACCCCGTCGCCCGTCATCGCCTTCAGCCACGCCAACGGCTTCCCCGCCAGCACCTACCGCCGCCTGTTTGAGACGTGGCGCGCCGCCGGTTTCCGCGTCATTGCCGTGGAGCGCTACGGCCACGACCCGGCCTACCCTGTCACCAGCAACTGGCCGCGCCTGCGCGACCAGCTCGTCGACCTGGTGCGCCGCGAAAGCCCCAGCCAGGCGGTGCACCTGGTGGGGCATTCGCTGGGCGGCTACCTCAGCCTGTTGGCGGCCTGCAAGCGGCCGGAGATCGCGCGCAGCGTGGTGCTCATCGACTCCCCCGTGCTGACCGGCTGGAAGGCCCACAGCGTGCAGGTGATGAAAGTCGGCGGGCTGATCAAACGGGTCTCGCCGGGCCGCATTTCGGCACGCCGGCGCTGGCAATGGCCTTCGGCTGCGGCGGCACTGGCGCACTTTCAGGGCAAGCAGAACTTCGCGCGCTGGGACCCGGCCGTGTTGGCCGACTACATCGCTGCCGGCACCGAGCCCGACCCCGAGGGCGACGACGCGCAGGCCGTGCGCCTGGCCTTCCACCGCGACGTCGAAACGCGCATCTACAACGGCCTGGCCCACAACATGGGCCGCGTGCTGCATGGCCATCCGCCCAAATGCCCGGTGTCATATCTGGCCGGCACCCGCTCGGTGGAAGGCCGACAGGTCGGTTTGGCGGCCACCAAGGCGCTGACCCACAACCGCCTGCAGTGGCTAGAGGGCTCGCACCTTTTCCCGATGGAGAAACCGGCCGAAACGGCCGCAGCAGTGTTGGCGGCGCTGGCCTGAGGCCTACTCGAAGCGCCCCAGCCGCACCGCTGTGCCGCCGGCCTTGAGGTTCTTCACACCGGGCATCACCAGCACCGTCTGGTCATAGGGCGCGACCCAGATGTGGTCGCCATCTTGTGCGATCGGCGTGCCGGCTTTTTCGACCACACCGAAGCCCACAGGCGGCACCAGAAAGCGGAAGTCGCCGCTGCGCGCCACCACGGCTTCAGTCACGCGCACCAGGCGTTGCGCGGCGGGCAGCGGCAGCCGTGCGTGGGCCTGCACCCAGGCCGCATCGGCCAGACCGGTCAAGCCCAGGAAGCGCACCAGGCTGTCGATGGCCACCTCGGCCGCCGCCTTTTCCCAGTGCTGGCCGCATTCGATGAGCAGTGCCCGCTTGGGCGAAGCCGGGTCGCCGTAGCCGCCGCGTTCGACCATGCGCAGGCCGGCCGGGTGGCCGGTGTCGATCAGCAGATCACCCGGCATGCCCAGTTCGCGGGCGTAGGCGGCGTTCTTGTCCAGCGTGCCGCAGACCATCAGCGGGCGGCAGGGGCCGCTCATGCTGTGGATGTCCAGCAGGCAATCGGCAGCGTCGACGAAGGGCCGCAGCTCGCGCGCCCGGCGCAGCTCCACTGAATCACGCGGGCCCTGCAGTTCGGCGTCGGCCCAAACGCGGTTGAAGTCCTCGTCCACGCAGCGTGAGGGGAAGGGGTTGGCCGGATCGAAGCGGGCGTAGGCGGCGACATTGCCAAAGGCCAGCGTCAGGCGCCCGCAGCGCGGCTGAAAACCCAGCTTGAGCAACCAGTCCAGGGCGATGGCGCCGCAGATCTCGTTGCCGTGGGTCAAGGCCTGCACCATCACCTTCGGCCCGGGGCGGCCCGAGTCCAGCACGTGGACGAAATCGACACCGGTGTTGCCCTGGCGGTAGGGCGTGATGTCGGGGGCTTGCAGTTCAACGGCGCAGTTGTCTTCGCTCATGTCGGGGTCGGTGTGGTGTCGGGTGGAACGGGTGGGGCCTGGTTCAGGCAGGGCGCGGCGAAAACTCGCGCTGGATGGCGTCGACCAGATGCATCAAATGGGCCTGCAGCGGCGCAAAGCCGGTGTGCGGGCGCACCGGGTGGTCGTCCATGTACAGGCGCTTGTTGACTTCCAGCTGCAGGCTGTGGCGCCCGGCGGCCGGGTCGGAGTAGGCCCGCACCAGTTCCACGCCCTTGAAGGGGTCGTTGATCTTCACGCCGTAGCCGAAGCCGGCCAGCACGTCGCGCACGAAGGCGGTGAATTCGGGCGCGCAGCTGGTGCCGTCGCGGTCGCCCAGCACGATGTCAGCGCGCGCCAGGCCCGCACCGCCCTGACCCATGGCACCCGATACGGCGTTCATCGAATGGCAGTTGATGTGGTGCACCACGCCGAAGCGCGCATGCGCCGCATCGAGCAACTGTTTCAGCGCGTGGTGGTAGGGCTGGTGGTAGCGGGCGATGCGCTGCCGCACCTCGGCCACGCTGAGGCGGCGGTCGTAGAGGGGGCGGCCGTCGTCCAGCGTGCGCCACAGCAGTGCCTTGCCGATCTGCGCCTTGCCGCTGGGCCGATAGGCGTCGGGCCAGGGGCCGTCGAGCAGGTCCAGGTCGATGTCCCCGGCATGGCGGTTGGGGTCGATGTAGGTGCGCGGAAACTGCGCGGCCAGCAGCGGCACGCCCCTTGCTGATGCCGGTAGCCAGAGTTCATCGATGAAGCAGTCTTCCTCGTCCCTCAACGCCGCTGCGCTGCACACCGACCCGAAGTCCGCCGGCATGGCGCTGCCGGAATGGGGGGAGTCCAGCACCAGGGTGCCCCGTGGCGTGGTGGGGCCGTGGATGTGCAGGATGGGTTCAGGCATGACCGGCAGTATCGCCTCGGCTCTGCGGGCGGACCCGGATGGCCTCCCCGAGGCGAGCCGATAGCATCAGGCCGGGTTTTGTGCCCGGCACGCAAACAAAGTGGCCCCAAAGTCGTAGAGTAAAGGTAGAGCGCCATGCAAGAAAACGAACTGCGTCTTTTGATTGAAGAAGTCCGCAGCGGTGCGCTGCCGCGCCGCGGCTTCATCCAGCAAATGGTCGGCCTGGGCCTCACTGGGCCGATGGCCGGGATGCTGCTCATGCACGCCGGCATCGCCAACGCCCAGAGCGGCCCGGCCTACAAGCCGACCAAGCGCGGTGGCGGCGGCGCGTTGAAGACGCTGTGGTGGCAAGGCCCCACGCTGCTGAACCCGCACTTCGCCACCGGCACCAAAGACCAGGAAGGTTGCCGCGTGTTCTACGAGCCGCTGGCCGGCTGGGACGCTGAAGGCAACCTCATCCCCATCCTGGCCGCTGAAGTGCCCACCCGTGAAAACGGTGGCCTGGCCGCCGACGGCAAGAGCGTCACCTGGAGGCTGAAGAAGGGCGTCACCTGGCACGACGGCACGCCCTTCACGGCCGACGACTGCGTCTTCAACTGGCAGTTCTCTACCGACCCCGGTACCGCTGCGGTGTCCATCGGCCTGTACAAGGACGTCAAGGTCGAGAAGATCGACAGCCACACCATCAAGGTCATCCTGCCCAAGGCCACGCCCTTCTGGGCGCAGGCCTTCGTCGGCACCTTCGGCCAGCAGATCCCCAAACACCTGTTCAAGGATTTCATGGGTGCCAAGTCGCGCGAAGCGCCGACCAACCTGAAGCCGGTCGGCACCGGCCCCTACAAGTTCGTCGACTTCAAGCCGGGCGACATGGTGCGCGGCACCATCAATACCAATTACCACGTGGCCAACCGGCCCTATTTCGACAGCATCGAAATGAAAGGCGGCGGCGACGCCGTCAGCGCGGCGCGGGCCGTGCTGCAGACGGGTGAATTCGACTACGCCTGGAACCTGCAAGTCGAAGACGAGGTGCTCAAGCGCCTGGAAGCCGGCGGCAAGGGCCGTGCGGTCATCGTGCCCAGCGGCGACATCGAATTCATCCAGCTCAATTACAGCGACAACACGCAAGAAGTTGACGGCGAACGCGCCAACCCGAAAACGCGCCACCCGCTGTGGTCGGAAGAGCCGGTGCGACGCGCGATGGCACTGCTCGTCGACCGCCAGGGCGTTCAGGAATTCATTTACGGCCGCGCCGGTGTGGCCACGCCGAACTTCCTGAACAACCCGCCGCGCTACCGCAGCAACAACCTGAAGTTCGAATTCAACGTCGACAAGGCCATCGCCCTGCTGGAAGGCGCCGGCTGGAAAAAGGGCGCCGACGGCATACGCGAAAAGGGCGGCAAGAAGCTGAAGTTCGTCTACCAGACCAGCATCAACGCACCGCGCCAGAAGACCCAACAGATCGTCAAACAGTCGGCGCAAAAGGCGGGCATCGACCTGGAGTTGAAGTCGGTAACAGCCAGCGTTTTCTTCTCGTCGGATGTGGCCAACCCGGACACCTACCCGAAGTTCTACGCCGACATGCAGATGTACACCACGACGCAGACCGAGCCCGATCCGGAGCGCTTCATGGACCAATACACCTCGGCCGAATTGGCGAGCAAGGCCAACAAGTGGTCCGGTCGGAATATCAGCCGCTGGCGCAGCGAGGAATACGACAAAGTCTTCAAGCAGGTCGAGACCGAACTCGACCCCGTCAAGCGCGCCACGCTGATCATCAAGCTCAATGACCTGGTCAGCGCCGATGGCTACATCGTGCCCATCGTCAACCGGCTGCGCGTTT
>JAYVBO010000256.1:0-8704 GCA_043750435.1 Betaproteobacteria bacterium
GGGCGGTCGAGACGTTCACCCATGTTTTCGTTCACTTTCATGCGCCCGCGAAGTGGACGGGCAGCCCGGGCACATCGACGCGCGCGCTCAGCACGCAGCCGGCCCCCGGTTGTTGCGCCAGTTCGTCGGCCGGGCGGCCGTTGCGCGCGGTGGTCACGTACAAGGTGCGCAAGTCGGGTCCGCCGAAGCAGGGCATGGTCGGGCAGCGCACCGGCAGCGGCACCGACAGCAGCAGCTCGCCGGTGGGCGACAGGCGCACCAGGCGCTGGCCTTCGAACATCGCCACCCAGCAGCAGCCTTCGCGGTCCATGGCCGCACCGTCTGGCCGGCCGCCGTAAGTGGCCAGGTCCTGACCGGCGGCTTTGACCGGAAACTGCGCGAAGACGCGGCGGCGCGACAGGCTGCCTTCTGCGGCGTTGAAGTCCAGCGCGTCGATGCGGTGGGCCAAGGTGTCGCTCCACAGCAGCGTGCTGCCGTCGGGGCTGAAAGCCAGGCCGTTGCTGACCGTCACGCCGCTGGCCACCGGGCTCAGCTTGCCGGCGGCCCAGCGGTAAAGCACCGCCTTGGGCGCATCACGCGGCTCGTAGATGGTGCCGACCCACAGGCGGCCCTGCGGGTCGGCCTTGCCGTCGTTGAATCGCTCCAGTTTGGGGTCGTAGGGTGGGGCTGCCAGCGGGCTGCGTTCGCCGGTGGCGGGACTGAAACGGAACAGCCCGTCGCGCATGGCCAGCAGCAGGTCGCCGCCGGGCAGCGGCGCGCAACAGCCGGGCTCGGCGGGCAGCGGCCAGTGGCGGTGGCCCGCACTTTCCGGGTGCCAGCGGTTCAGCGCCTTGCCGGGGATGTCGACCCAATACAGCGCCGCTTCGTCGGGGTGCCAGAAAGGCGATTCGCCCAGCAGCGAAGGGGCAACTTGTGCGGGCAGGGGCGTGAAATCCATCAGGCGGGGGCGATGTCGAGCTGCATCCAGGCGTCGAAGGTGGCACCGGGCGCCAGCGTGCGCAGGCCGTGGGCGGCGGGGTCGGCCATCTGGATGGCGTTGCTGACGTGGCTGACCGGTTCGACGCAATAGAAGGGTTTGGTGGTCGGCGTGTAGACCACCACATAGGGCAGCGACGAAGTCAGGCGCAGCGCCAGTTGCGCGTCGCTGATCAGCGCCGGGCCCTGCCAGCCGCCGTAGCAGTTGTCGAGATCGAGGTCGGCCACGGCGTCGTGGATGCCGGCCTGCGGCACGACCGTTTTGGCGAGCCCCTCGGCGTCGCCGTCCCAGCGCTCGGTCACGTCCAAGTGCAGCCGGGCCTGCGGGCGCGGCTCGAAGTAAGGGTGCCAGCCCAGGCCCACGGGTTGCGGCTGCTCGGCCCGGTTGGTGATGGCCAGGCCGACCCGCAGGCCTTGCGGTGTCAGGCCGAAACGCTGGTGCACATCAAAGGCAAACGGCCAGTCGGCGTCGGCCGTGTGGCGGTAGACCATCTCGGCCTGCGTGGCGCTGGACGACAGCACCGTCCAGGCGCGCAGCCGCGCCACGCCGTGCAGGGTGTGCGGGTAGTCTTCGAAGTTGGCCGCCAGCTGGTGTTCCTGGCCCTGCCAGTGGAAGCGGCGATGGCCCACGCGGTTGGAATAGGGCACCAGCGGGTAGCAAGCCGACAGGCTGGCGGCCGTCAAATCGACCCCTTCGGTGCAGCGCAGCACCGGCGTGGCGCCGTGCCACAGGCCGGCGATGGCGCCGCCCAGATCGGGGCGCAGGGCCAGCCGCAGGCTGCCGGCGTGCAATTCAACCGTGCTTGTCTTCATCGCCCGGATGATGCCCGAAGGCCGCGCCCGGCCTGGCCCGGCGCCACCGCTGCCGACCTACCAGCGCGCGCCCGCCTCGAGGTCGACCTTCAGGTAATGCGCGCCCGGGATGGGGTTGAAGTAGTAGGGCGGAATGTCTTCGAAACCCAGCGACGCGTACATCTCGCGCGCCGCCTCCATGGTGTCCAGCGTGTCCAGCAACATGTGGCTGTAGCCGGCCTGCGTGGCCAGGTCCATCAGGCGCTGCGCCAGTTGCCGGCCCAGGCCGGTGCGGCGAAAGAGCGGGCGTACGAACAAGCGCTTCATCTCGCAGGCGTTGGGGTAGTCGGCGTCGGGCAGGGCGCGCAGCGCCACGCAGCCGGCGGCCACGCCGTCCACCACCGCCACCAGCAGCGCACCGCCGGGGGCCGCGTATTCGCCGGGCAGGGTCGCCAGTTCGGCGTCGAAATTCTGGAAGCACAGGTCGATGTTCAGGCTGCTGGCGTATTCAGCAAACAGGCCGCGCGCGGTGTCCAGCAGCGCCAGGTGGCTGGCTTCAACCAGCCGAATCGGGTCGGTCGCCATCAGTTTCCGAGGCGGCCGACCCAGATGGCGAGCCCCGCGCAAGCCGAACCCAGCAACAGCCCCAGCAGGCGGGTGCGGGCGTTGTCCAGGCTGGGCGGGGGGATGTCGGCCGCGGCGGTGGCGGGCGCCACGGGCTTGTCGCCGGTGAGCATGGGTTTGATCAGGTTGGTCTTCTTGCGCAGCAGGTAGAACAGGATGGCGGCGATGTGCAGGGACACCAGGGCCAGCAGGATCCACTGCCCGAAATCGCGGTGCCAGCTGGTGGCGGCCAGACCCTGGTCGGCGCTGACATAGCGGTTCAACGGGCCCTGGACGGCGATCTCGTCATCGGCCACCAGACCGGTGGCCACCTGCACGGCCAGAAAGCCCAGCAGGCCGAAGACCGAGAAGGCGTTCAGCGGGTTGTGGCCGGCTTCGAAATGGTCGCCGGGGCGCAGGTCGCCACGCAGATAGCGCCGCAGTGTGGCCGGGGCGTAGATGAAGCGGGCAAAGCGCGACCAGCGCCCGCCGACCAAGCCCCAGACCGCACGGAACAGCAGCAGCGCCATCACCGTCAGGCCGCAGCGCATGTGCCAGACCATGGCGTTGCCGCCGACCCAGGCAGTGCCCAGGGCGCCGAATACGGCTGCGGCCAACAGCCAGTGAAAGAGCCGGGTGGGCAGGTCCCAGATGCGGACCGCTGTGCAGGTGGCGGGCGGAATGACGGGCGGGGTGGCGGGTGCAGACATTGCCGCGATCTTTGCAGCCTGCGGGCCGGCGCGCAACCCTGGCGTGGGCCGCCGGCGGCCTTGCGGTCCACAGGGCGCGCCCTGGCTCTGCCTTGCGTAAACTGCGACGGCGTTCGCGACAGGCCTCCATCGGCTGCGCGGCGCCGTCTGCCGCGTCGGTCGCGCGGTCCACAGCACAGCTATCCGGAGCCTACCTGCATGAAGTCCCTGTTCATCGTCACCGCCGCAGCCGCCACGCTGCTGGCCGCGCTGCCGGCCGCCGCCCAGTTCCAGAAGCCCGAAGACGCGGTGAAGTACCGCAAGGCGGCCTTCACCGTCATGTCCGCGCACTTCGGCCGCATCGGCGCCATGGTGCAGGGCCGCGTGCCTTTTGACGGCGCCGCCGCAGCGGCGAACGTCGAAATCGTCCGCGAAATGTCCGTGCTGCCCTACGCCGGCTTCGTCGAAGGCACCGGCGGCAGCGAAAAAGGCCAGCCCAAGGCCAATGTCTGGACCGAGCGCGCCAAGTTCGACGCCGCCGCCAAGAAGATGCAGGACGAAGTGGCCAAGCTGGCCGTCGCCGCCAAGGCCAACAACCCGGACACGCTGAAGGCCGCCTTCGGCGCAGCGGCCAGCGCCTGCAAGAGCTGCCACGACGACTTCCGCAACCCCTGAACGGCCGCTGCCGGTGGGGTGCGCCGCTAAGATCTGGGCGATGACCCCAACCCCCGACACCCCGCCCCGGCATGCCCGCCGCTGACATGCCCCTGGCGGTGCTGGTGGTGGACGACCACGAGATCGTCCGCCTCGGTGTGCGCCACCTGCTGGGCAGCCGCGCCCGCGTCAGCGAATGCGGCACCCTGCGCGACGCCCGGGCGGCACTGGCCGCCAGCCCTTACGACCTGCTGCTGCTGGACCTGGGTCTGGGCGATGACTTCAGCCTGAACGCACTGCCGCAGCTGCGCGCCGACCACCCGGCGCTGAAGATCGTGGTGCTGACTTCGATGGCCGAAGAGCTGTTCGCCGAGCGCGTGCTGCGCGCCGGCGCCGACGGCTACGTGATGAAGTCGGCCCTGGGCGAGACCCTGCTGCAGGCCGTGAACACCGTGATGGCCGGACAGGTCCACGTCAGCGCGCAGCTGGGCAACCAGATGCTGCGCCGCATGACCAGCGGGCCGGCCACGGCCAGTGCCCGGCCCCAACTGTCGGGCCGCGAAATCGAAGTGCTGCGCCTGGTGGCCGCCGGCAAGGGCACGCGTGAGATTGCCGACGCGCTGAACCGCAGCGTCAAGACCATCGAAACCCACAAGCAGGCGCTGAAAACCAAGCTGGGCGCCGACAGCCCGACGCAGCTGGTGCGGCTGGCCTTGTCCTGGTGTGGAGAAAACGCATGAAGCGCTTGCCCCCTGCCCTGCGGACCGGACTGCGCCTGCTGGCGCTGGCCTGCGCGCTGGGCCTGGGTGCCGGTGGGGCGCGCGCCGCCGACACCCCAGCCGAAGAGCCGGTCTACCTGCATACCACCACCGCCGGCGACACCCTGATCGGCCTGGGCAAACGCCTGCTGGTCGACCCGGCACGCTGGCCCGAACTGGCGCAATCGAATGCGCTGATCAACCCCAACCGCATCGGCGCGGGCGTACAGCTGCGCATCCCCCTGCGGCTGATGCGCAGCACCCCGGTGGCAGCCACGGTGGTCAGCGTCACCGGGCGGGCGCAAGGCGCCACGCCGGGCGTGCTGCAGGCCGGACAGCAGGTGCCCGAAGGCGGCACGGTCAGCACCGGGCCCGATGGCCACGTGACCATCCGCCTGGTCGACGGCACCGTGCTGCGCCTGCGCCCCGACAGCCGCCTGCAACTGCGTGAATCACGCGAACTGAAAGATGCCGGCGTCGTGCGTTCGGGCGCGCGGCTGCAGCAGGGCCGCGTCGAGGTGGAAGCCGCGCCGGCCAAACCGGGGCGAGCGGGTTTCAACATCGACACCCCGCAAGGCGTGCTGGCCGTGCGCGGCACCGAATTCCGCGTGGCGGTGGACGCCAGCACGCGCGGCGAGGTGCTGGGCGGCGTGGTCGCCGTCGAAGGCCGCGGCGGCAGCGAACGCGTGGCCGCCGGCTATGGCAGCGTGGTCGACGCCAGCGGCCAGGTCACGCCCCCCGTGGCCCTGCTGCCGCCGCCCGACACGGCCGCGTTGCCCACGCTGCAAGAACGCCTGCTGATGCGCTTCCCGCTGGCGTCCATCAGCGGCGCAGCGCGCTACCGCGGGCAATTGGCGGGCGACACCCGCTTCGACCGTGTGCTGGCCGACCTGACCTCGGTCACCCCTGAACTGCGCTTCAGCGGCCTGCCCGACGGCGACTACGTGCTGCGCGTGCGCGCCATCGACAGCCTGGGTCTGGAAGGCCGCGACGCCGACCACCGCTTCCGCTTGAAAGCCCGGCCCGAAGCACCGCTGCCGGCGGCCCCGCAGCCGCGCGCTGTCCGCGTGGGCAGCCTGGCTGACTTCAGCTGGGCCGCCAACGCCGAGGCCGACCACTACCGCCTGCAACTGGCCAGCACGCCCGACTTCAAGGCCCCGCTGCGCGACTTGGCTGACCTGCGCCAACTGGCCACACAGCAGGACCGCCTGCAAGCCGGCGTCTACCACTGGCGCCTGGCCAGCGTGCGCGCCGACGGCGACCAGGGCCCGTGGGGCGACCCACGCAGCTTCGAATTGCGCCCGCCCCCGGCCACGCCCACGCCGGCGGTGGCCGACAACAGCGTCAGCTTCGCCTGGGAAGCCGCGCCCGGCCAGACCTTCGAATTCCAGGTGGCCCGCGACGCCACCTTCAGCGTGCTGGTGCTGGAACGCCGGCTGAGCCAGCCGAACATCGAACTGCCGCTGTCGGCGTTGGCCGGCAGCGGCCGCTACTACGTGCGCCTGCGCGCCACCGACCCCGACGGCTTCGTCGGCCCCTACACCACGGCGCAGTATTTCGACCTGCCCCCAAGCTGCGTGCGCAGCGCCAGCGGGGCCTGCGTGCGCAACGGTGAAGCGACACTGAACCTGGTGCCGTGAACGCCGGGCCCAGCGACCCGGCCCCGCGCAGCCGCCGCGCGCTGCCGGTGCGGCGCTGGGTTGAAGAAGCCAGCATTGCCTTGCTGCTGGCCAGCCTGGCGGCGGCCCTGGCGCTGGGCGGCTGGGCGCTGCGCCTGGACAGGGTGGTCTACGACCTGGGCCTGACGGTATGGCGGCGGCCGCCGCCGCCGGGCATCGTCATCGTGGCCATCGACGACGCCAGCGTGCAGGCCATCGGCCGCTGGCCGTGGAAGCGCGCGGTGCATGCCACGCTGCTGGCCCAACTGGCGAAGGCCCAGCCGCGCGCCATCGGCCTGGACCTGCTGCTCAGCGAAGCCGACCCCGACCCCGAACAAGACCGCCTGCTGGCGCTGGCGCTGCGCCGCGCCGCGCCGGTGGTGGTGCCCATCACCTGGCAGGGCAATGGCGCCGGCCGCCTGGCGGCGCTGAAGCCGGCGCCTCTGCTGCGCGACGCCGTGCGCCTGGGCGCCGGCGAGGCCAGCCTGGAAAGCGACGGCGTGCTGCGCGACACCTTTTTGCACACCCGCGGTGCTGGCGAGCCCGAGCCCGGCACGCCCAGCCTGGCGCTGGCACTGCTGCAGGCCGGCGGCGAAGCCATCCACCCGCGCACCTTGGCCACGGTCGAGCAGGCCGACGACAGCCCGGCCGGGCCCGCCGTGCAGGGCGCCCAGCGGCAGGGGCGCCTGGCCATCCGCTACACCGGCCCGCCCGGCAGCGTGCGCCGCGTGTCCTACGCCGAGGTGCTGGCCGGCGCCGTGCCGGCTGACCAGCTGGCCGGGCGCTACGTGCTGGTGGGCATGACGGCCCAGGGCCTGGGCGACACCCTGGCCACGCCGGTGAACGGCAGCCACTTGGCGATGCCGGGCGTGGAGGTGCACGCCAACGCGCTGTACACGCTGCGCAGCGGCGACAGCATCCACACCGTGCAGGACCCGCAGGTGGCCGCCCTTTCGGCCGCGCTGGTGGCGCTGCTGCTGGCCGCTTTCGGGCGCTTCGGGCCGCGCGCCGCGCTGCCGCTGGCCGTGGCCTCGGTGCCGCTGGCCGTGCTGGCCAGCCTGCTGGCGCTGCGCAGCGGCCTGTGGTTCAGCCCGGTGCCTTACGCGCTGGCCGCCACGCTGGCCTACCCGCTGTGGAGCTGGCGCCGGCTGGAACGCACGGTACGCAGCCTGGACGGCGAGATCGCCCTGCTCAACGCCTCCGACCCGCTGCACGGCACGGCCGCCGCCGCCCGAGCGCAGCGCGCCCGCCGCAGCGACGGCGACCTGCTGGAGGCCCGCCTGCACACGCTGCGCCGGGCCGGCGCCGTGGTGCGCGACGCGCGCGGTTTTCTGGCCGGCGCGCTGGCCGCCCTGCCCACGGCCATGCTGGTGGGCGACGGCGAGGCCTGCGTGGCGCTGGCCAACCCGCGCGCCGCCGCACTCTTCGACGTGGAAACGCCCGACGAACTGCTGGGCCTGGACCTGGCCCGGCTGCTGGGCGAATTCAGCACCGCCGAAGGGCACGACTGGCCCGCCACGCTGGCCGCACTGGCACCGGGCGGCTCGGGGGTGGCGGTGGAAGTTGCCCAGGGCGGCCCTGGCAACCGCCGCGACTTCGTCGCCCACGTTGCGGCGGTCGATCTGCAAGGCCTGCGCCGGCTGATCGTCAGCATCGCCGACATCGAGCCCGTCAAACAGGCCCAGCGTGAACGCGAAGAGGTGCTGGCCTTTGTGTCGCACGACCTGCGCTCGCCGGCCAACGCCATCGTGCTGCTGGCCGACCTGAACCTGCAGGGCCATGTGCAGACCCCGCAGCCAGAACTGCTGCAGGAGATGCGCCGCTTGGCCGCCCGCACGCTGGCTTTGTCCGACGGCCTGGTGCGCGCCGCGCAGGCCCAGACGCAGACGCTGCAACGCCGGACGGTGGACCTGAGCGCCCTGCTGGACGAAGTGGCCGCCGACCTGCGCGCCGCCGCGCTGGCCGCCGGGGTCACGCTGCGCACGCAGGCCCCGCCGCCCGGCGCCCAGGTGGCGGCCGACCACCTGCTGCTGGCCCGCGCGTTGGGCAACTTGGTGTCCAACGCGCTGAAGCACGCGCCCCCGGGCAGCACGGTGGACCTGCAAGCCCGCTGCGCTGACGGCCGTGTGCGCCTGAGCGTGCGCGACCACGGCCCCGGCCTGAGCGCGCCGCAGCTGGCGCAACTGGCGCGCGGCGGCGAAGGCGCCGCCGTGGGCGACGCACGCGGCGTGGGCCTGGGCCTGCTCTTCGTGCAGCGCGTGGCGCTGCGCCACGGTGGCAGCCTGCGCGCTGCGGTGCCGGCCGATGGCAGCGGCGCCCTGATGACCATCAGCCTGCCCGGCTGACCCCGGCAGCGCGCGCCGAGCAGGCGCCGCCTCAGGCTATCCCTGAGCCCGCGTTCAGGGCCCGCCCCCGGTTCAAACCCGGGGCCGCCGGATACCGCCCGCAGCCCTGATTCCCGAAACTGGTGACCTTGCACAGGCCGTCACAGAAGGACACAGGGACATGATCACCACCGCGCTTTGGAACGTGCTGCGTCTGCGCTTCGGCGCCACGCGAACGAACCGGACCGCCG
>JAYVBO010000257.1:0-1580 GCA_043750435.1 Betaproteobacteria bacterium
TCAGGCCACGGACTTCAAGCAGCGGCTGCGCCATGTCAGAAGCCCATTTTCTTTTTCAGCTCCTGGTCGATCCAGATTCGCGCATGGATCGGGCCAGGCCGGTCAGCCCCAGCGCGCAATTCACCGCCGTAGTTTTTCACCCAGGGCCACCAGGCCGTGTAGGTGTACTCGGCTGGCAGGAAGATGTGGGGCGCCTTGTCCAGGATCTCGCGCACCAGCAGCTTGACCTTGACCTGGCGCACCCGCTCGTCCGGCTCGGCATACACCTCAGCCATCTTCTTGTCGAATTCGGGGTCGTTGTGCTGCGACGGGTTCCAGGTCTGTCCTTTCATGAAAGTCTTTCGCAATGAGGTGGTCGGGTTGGTCAGTCCGGCCGTCAGGTAGTAGCCCGGCGCATTCGTCTTGCTGGTCATGGCCGACAGGTAGGCCGGATATTCCAGAATCTGGATTTCCATCTTCACGCCCACCTTGGCCAAGTAGGAGGCGACCATCGCCAGCAGGTCGTTGTCCAGGCTGGCGGCAGAACTCTGTACTTTGAAGGTAAAACCGTTGGCATAGCCGGCTTCGGCCAGCAACTGCTTTGCCTTGGCCGGGTTGAAGGTGAACAGCTCCTTCACCGAATCGGGCATCGCGTCCAGCGGCTCGTAGTAGCCGGTGTAGTTGGCATGCATCGGGAAATTCAGCATCTCGGCCTGACCACCGAAATAGGTCTTGATGATCTCTGCCTTGTTCACCGCCAGGTTCAGTGCGCGGCGAACACGCACGTCGTCAAAGGGCTTGGTGTCCACCCGCAGGGTGATGTAGTTGCCGTTGTTGCTGAGGTAGCGGTTCCACTGCAACTTGGGCGCTGTTTTCTTCAACTGGTCCACCGCGCTCCAGCGCACCGATTCCATCAGATCAAGCTTGCCGGTGCGCAGGGCCGTCAATGCGGTGGCTTCGTCCTTGATGTAGCGGTAGGTGATGCTGTCCGCAAACGGCAACTTGTAGTTCTGGCCACCGATTAGTTCACTGTCCCAGTAGGCCGGGTTCTTGTTGAAGGTCATGGCATTGCCCTGCACATAATTGGCCAGCAGGTAGGGGCCCGTGCCATTGACGTTCTTCCAGTCTTTGGCACCACTTTCCATCACCTCCCTGGGCACGATGGCCGAGTAGTAGCCCCAGCCCCAGCGGTAGTCCCATTCGGCATTGAAACTGCTGAAGGTCATCACCACCGTATGCTTGCCGGTGGCCTCGACCCTGGAAATATGGTCGAAGTAGGTTGGGATCTTCTTCGGGCTCTTGTTCACCCGGTCGTAGCTGTAGACCACATCGTCGGCCACCAGCTCACGCGCCGCCATCACGCCAGGCTTGGCCGGAAACATCACCCCTTTGCGCAACTGCACCTCCAGGCGAAGCGGGCTTTCCAGAGTACGCCAGCTCTCGGCCAATTCGCCGCGCAGCCCATCGGCGGGCAACCAGCCATCGGTGATGAACGCATGCTTGCCGCCATTGCGCTTGGCCTTGCCCAAGTCGGCTGCGAACAACTGCTCATAGGCAAGGCCGGTGTCCTGATTGAACTTCCAGGCCCAATCGGCCGAGTC
>JAYVBO010000258.1:0-3762 GCA_043750435.1 Betaproteobacteria bacterium
GTTCATGCCGAAGAAGCCGGTGATCAGGTTCAGCGGCAGGAAGATGGCGGTCAGCACGGTCAGCGTGCGCATGATGTCGTTGGTGCGGTGGCCCAGCGCGCTGAAGTGCATCTGCACCGCCGTCTCGGCGCTTTGCTCCAGCCGCCGCACATGGCTCAGCACGCGTTCGATGTGTTCCAGCACATCGCGTGAACGCACACGCAGCAATTCGCGTTCGCGGCGGGCGTGCAGGTCGGCCTCGTCGGGCCATTCGGCCAGCGCATCTATCCATTCCTGCACCGCCGTGTGCTGGTCTTCGCAGGTGTCTTCCAGCAGGTGCAGCGCGTTGCGCGATTCCAGCAAGATCTGCCAGTCGTCGAAACGGCTGCGCGGGTCCAGCAGCTGGGCCTGCAGCGTGCCCAGCTGGCGGGTCAGCAGGCGGCGCAGGTCGAGGTAGCTGTCGACCATGTGGTTGACCATGCGCAGCATCAGCTCGGCCGTGCTCAGCGGCAAGCGCGCCGAACCGCGCACGTCGCCGCCGGCGGCCAGACCGCTCAGCCGCTGGGCGAAGTGGTCGCGCACCGCGCAGTCGGTGGGGTGCACGGTGACCAGCACGCGGTCGAAGAGCGCAAAGCCCACCGGGCTGGTGTCAATGGCCGCCAGCGCCTGGCGCGCGGTGCTGGCCGTGCCGTGGCTCTCGTCGAAAAACATGCCCTCGCTGCCCGCCCCCGCAGCCAGGCGGCGGAAGACCATCAGGTCGTACCAGGACGTGTAGTCGAAGTGGCTGGGCAGTTGGTTGTTCAGCAGGTCTGAAATGTGCAAGTCAACCAGCGTGCCGCCGGTCCAGCGCTGCAGCGCGGCCTGCACGTCGGCGGTGCCGACTTCGAATTCACGGCGCCCGCTGCCCAGCCACAGAAAGCCCTGCGCCGGCAGCGCGTCGGGCATCGCGGCAAGTTCGGTGAAGTGGTCGGCGCCGACGTGGAAGATGCGCATCGCGGTGGCGGCAGTGGTGGTGGCCAGCGCTCAGCGGGCGCGCAGCAGGCGGGCGGCGTCGAGCGCGAAGTAGCTCAGCACGCCGTCAGCACCCGCTCGTTTGAATGCCATCAGCGCTTCCATCATCACCGCGTCGTGGTCCAGCCAGCCGTTGGCGGCGGCGGCTTTCAGCATCGCGTATTCGCCGCTCACCTGGTAGGCGAAGGTCGGCACCTGGAATTCGTCTTTCACACGGCGCACGATGTCTAGGTAAGGCATGCCGGGCTTGACCATCACCATGTCGGCGCCTTCGGCGATGTCCAGCGCCACTTCGCGCAGCGCCTCGTCGCTGTTGCCGGGGTCCATCTGGTAGGTCTTCTTGTCGCTCTTGCCCAGGTTGGTGGCCGAGCCCACGGCGTCGCGGAAGGGGCCGTAGAAGGCGCTGGCGTACTTGGCGCTGTAAGCCATGATCTGGGTGTGGACCATGCCGGCGGCTTCCAGTGTGGCGCGGATGCCACCGATGCGGCCGTCCATCATGTCGCTGGGCGCGACGATGTCCACACCGGCTTGCGCTTGCACCAGCGCCTGCCGCTGCAGCACGGCCAAAGTGTCGTCATTGATGATGTAGCCGGCCTCGTTTAGCAGCCCGTCCTGACCGTGGCTGGTGTACGGGTCCAGCGCCACATCGGTCAGAATGGCCAGTTGCGGGAAGCGGGCCTTCAGTTCGCGCACGGCGCGCGGCACCAGGCCGTCGGGGTTGGTGGCCTCGCGGCCGTCGGGCGTTTTCAGCTCGGCAGCAATGACGGGGAACAGCGCCATCACTGGCACACCCAACTTCACGCACTCTTCGGCCACCGCAAACAAGCCGTCAATGCTGCGCCGCTGCACGCCGGGCATGCTGGCCACGTCCTGGCTGATGCCGTGGCCGTCAAGCACGAAAACCGGCAGGATCAGATCTTCGGGGGCGAGGCGGTTTTCACGCACCAAAGCGCGAATGGCGGCGTCGCGGCGCAGGCGGCGCGGGCGGCTGGCGGGGAAAGGCGGGGGCGTGATCAAGGCGGTCTCCTGAAGGCCGAAACGGCTGGTGGCTTCGCGTGCGGGCAGCTAGATGGAAACCGCGTGGCGCCCGCGTTTTCATTCTGCTAAAGTCGTTTTTGGATGATAGCGGCGACGCTGTTGTCCCCTGCTTTTCCTCCCTGAGCAGGTGCCTTCCGGTGATGACATCGAAAAGGCTTCCAGGCCCCGGCTTCGTGCCGGGGCCTTTTTTTGTCTGTCGCCATAATTGTTCGATGAGCAGCGCTTACCTCTGGATCAAGGCCCTCCACATCGTCTTCGTGGCCAGCTGGTTTGCCGGGCTGTTCTACCTGCCGCGCCTCTTCGTCAACCTGGCCATGGTGCCGGCCGACAGCCACGCCGAACGCGAACGCCTGCTGTTGATGGCGCGCAAGCTCTACCGCTTTGCCAGCATCCTGATGGTGCCCGCGCTGGCCTTGGGTTTTTGGCTGTGGCTGGGCTACGGCGTCGGCCAGGGCAGTGGCTGGCTGCACGCCAAGCTGCTGCTGGTGGTGGCTGTGGTCGGCTACCACCACGCCTGCCGTTCCTTGCTGCGCCGCTTCGAACACTTCAGCAACCAACGCAGCCACAAGTGGTACCGCGTGTTCAACGAGGTCTCGGTGCTGTTGTTCGCGGCCATCGTGGTGCTGGTAGTCGTCAAGCCTTTCTAGGCGCACACCTTGGCCCACCCGCGCCATCGCAGTTCGGCCACGCCGCTGGCCGCCGCGTACGCCTTGCTGGTGCTCTACGCCAGCCTTTACCCCTTCGTGGGCTGGCGCTGGCCGCCGGGCCAGGGCTTGGCCGCACTGGCCGTGCTGCCCAAGACCAACTGGCTGCTGGCCTTCGACATCACGTCCAACCTGCTGGGGTATCTGCCGCTGGGCGCCTTGTTGATGCTGGCGCTGCGCCGCAGCGGTTGGCGCGTTGGCACCGCCCTGCTGTTGGCGGTGGCCCTGCCCGCCTTGCTGTCTTACACCACCGAAGTGCTGCAGCATTTCGTGCCCGGCCGGGTGCCCGCCTTCGAGGACTGGCTGATGAACAGCGCCGGCGCCCTGGCCGGCGCTTTACTGGCGCTGCTGCTGCATGCGCTGGGCGTGGTGGACGTGTGGCACGCCCTGCGCAGCCGCTGGTTCGTGCGCGACAGCGCCGGCGCGCTGGCCCTGCTGGCGCTGTGGCCCTTGGGCTTGCTGTTTCCGGCCCCCGTGCCGCTGGGTCTGGGCCAGGTGGGTGAACGTCTGCGCGAATGGCTGGCTCAGTTGTTGACCGGCGTGCCCTGGGCAGCGACCCTGCAAGCCCTGCTGGCCACCCCGGCCCCGACGGCCGCGCCCTTGCGCCCGCTGACCGAAGCGCTGATCGTCGCTTTGGGCCTGCTGGCGCCCTGCATGGTGGCGTATGCGGTGATGCAGGCCGGCTGGCGGCGTATCGCCATTGCGGCCGGCGCCCTGGCGCTGGGCGTGGGCGGCATGACCTTGTCCACGGTGCTGAACTTCGGCCCCGGACACGCGCTGGGCTGGCTGGCGCCTTCGACCCTGCCCGGCCTGGGCCTGGGTGTGGTGCTGGCCTTGCTGGCCGCTGCCCTGCCCCGGCGCATGGTGGCCGGTGCCGGCCTGATGGCGCTGACCGGCCTGGTGGTGGGCGTGGCGCAAGCGCCGGCCGACCCCTACTTCGCGCAAAGCCTGCAGGCCTGGGAACAAGGCCGCTTCGTGCGCTTCCACGGGCTGGCGCAGTGGATAGGCTGGCTGTGGCCCTATGCGGCCA
>JAYVBO010000259.1:0-1577 GCA_043750435.1 Betaproteobacteria bacterium
AGCCGCAGCGTGAAGGCCGCTGCATGAACGGCGCCGGCGCCCACCTTCATCAAGGCCGTGGAGTACTGGGTGCCCAACGCCGACCGGTCGGTGCTGGAATTCGGCAGCGGCCTGTACGGGCCGGGCTCGCGCATGGCGCTGATCAGCAAAGCCATGTGCTTAGGCCGCGGCGAGGGCCTGCCCGGCCTGGCCTGGCCTGGCAGCAGAACGCACCGGTCTTCCTGCCCGACCTGGGCAAGGGTTCGGGCTTCCTGCGCGGCGACAGCGCCGTGAAGGTGGGCATCAACCGCGGCCTGGCCCTGCCCTGCGCCACGCCAGGCCGCAGCCAGTTCGTGTTGGCCCTGCTGTCGGCGCTGGGCACGCCCATCGCGCGGCGGCTGGAAATCTGGCGTCCGAACTTCGACCACACGGCCCTCATCCTCAGCACCGGCTTCTGCGAAACCCAGGGTCTGTTGGACGGCGTGGGCACCCGGGTGGGCAAAGGCCAAGGCAGCGTCGGCCGCTGCTGGCTGACCGGTCTGCCCCTCACCAGCACCCGCCCGGCCAGCGAGCCTGGCGATGTCGGCGGCCTGCCCCACGTCAGCGCCTTGGCGGTGCTGCCGGTGCTGCCGGTGCTGACGGAAGGCCGTTTCGTGGCCGCTGTGGCACTCTACTTCTAAGGCCCGGCGCGACACAGGCTGCGGCAGGCACGCCACTTGCAATCTTCTGCCTCGACACTGCATACGGGTGTCTGTCTATCTCCTCAGCGGGGCCAATGCCCGCCGTAACCTCCCTGCCTCACGGCGGGGAGGTCTTTTTTTTGGTGCGCCCCACGCGGCGTGGAGCAGGCCGCTTACCGAAGCGGGGCATCGCCTTGGCTACCATCAGCGTGCTGTACCCCCCGCGCTCACATTCAGTTGGAAGGACCCACATGAAACAAAAACGTCGCACCCAGGCCCTGCCCCTGGTCTTTGCTGCTGGCCTGCTGGCCGCACCAGCTTGGGTCTTGGCCGACTCGACACTGGACAAGGTCAAGGCCAGCGGCAGCATCACGCTGTCCTACCGCGAAGCGTCCATCCCTTTTTCCTACCTCGACGACAAGGCCCAGCCCGTGGGCTTCAGCATCGACATCTGCGACAAGATGGTCGATGAAATCAAGAAGGTCACCGGCCGCGCCGACCTGAAGGTGCAGCGCCAGGCGGTGACCTCGGCCAACCGCATCCCGCTGCTGGTCAACGGCACCATCGACCTGGAATGCGGCAGCACCACCAACAACAGCGACCGGGCCAAGCAAGTGGCTTTCGCCGTCAACTATTTCTACACCGGCACGCGCTTCCTGGTGAAGACCGATTCGGGCATCAAGGGCCTGGCCGACCTGAACAAGAAGGTGCTGGTCTCGACCATAGGCACCACCAACTTCAAGTTGCTGCGCGACGAAATCAGCACCAAGAAGCTGGACATCGAACTCATCGGCGCCAAGGACCACGCCGAATCCGCCCTGCTGGTGCAGACCGGCCGCGCTGCCGCCTTCGGCATGGACGACATCCTGCTCTACGGCTTGCGTGCCAGTGCGCAAAACCCGGCCGAGCTGGCGGTGG
>JAYVBO010000260.1:0-1573 GCA_043750435.1 Betaproteobacteria bacterium
AGTTCTCAGATCGCTCGCCCACTGCTCAGCCCGTATCACTTCTTGCTGCACAACGGCAACGGCCAGGACGACGAAGTGCTGGTCGGCGAGTGGCGCTACACCGGCACCGGCGAGCCCGACTCCTTGCTGCCCAAGCGCCTGAACGTGACCACCGGTCGCACCCGCACGCTGGCGCTGGGCATCCCCGAGCACATCCATCAGTGGCTGTTCGACGCTGCAGGCCTGCCGCGCGTCGCTGTGCAGCACCACGAAGGCCGCGGCAAAGTGTTGTGGCGTGCGCCAGGCCAGGACGCCTGGGTCACGCTGGCCGACTACGCGGCTTTCCAGGCACCCTGGTCGCCGGAATACATCGACGCAGCCGGAAAGCTGTATGTCTCGCGCTCGTCGGGCCCAGGCGGCACGGCCGTGCTGGCGCGCTTCGACTTCGACAAGGGCAAACCTTCGGCCGAGCCCTTGGTCAGCACGCCGGGCTTCGATTTCGACGGGGCGCTGGTGGTCGAGACGGCTGGCAGCCGCGCCTTGGGCATGCGCATGGACACCGACGCCGAGGCCACGGTGTGGTTCGACAAACGCCTGAAAGCGCTGCAAGTGGACATCGACGAGCGGCTCCCGGGGCACATCAACCGCCTGGAATGCCGCCGCTGCGACCACCCCGCCATGACGGTGCTGGTGCGTTCCTGGTCCGACCGCGACCCGGGCTCGATCTGGGTCTGGCGCGGCGAGCCCGCGCTGTGGCGCAAGATTGGTTCGGTGCGCCCGGGCATCAACCCGGCGCGCATGGCCAGTTTGGATTTCGAACGCTTCCGCGCCCGCGACGGCCGCGAGGTGCCGGTGTGGATCCCTAGGCCTGCCGACAGCCTGCCCGGCAAGCCCCTGCCCACCGTGGTGCTGGTACACGGCGGCCCCTGGGTGCTCGGCGGGCACTGGCGTTTCGACCCGTGGCCGCAGTTCCTGGCCTCGCGCGGCTACCTGGTCGTCGAGCCTGAATTTCGCGGCAGCGCCGGCTATGGCGCCGACCACTTCCAGGCCGGCTTGAAGCAGTGGGGCCGCGCCATGCAGGACGACGTGACCGACGCCACACGCTGGGTGGCTGCCCAGGGTTGGGCCGACGCGCAGCGCACCTGCATCGCCGGCGCCAGTTACGGCGGCTACGCGACGCTGATGGGCCTGGTGCGCGAGCCCGACCTGTACCGATGTGGTGCCGCCTGGGTGGCGGTGACGGACCCGCGCCTGCGGTTCAAATGGAGCGGGCAAAGCGACGCCAGCACCGAGACGCGCGAGTACAGCTTGCCCGCGCTGATGGGCGACCCCGACAGCACCGACTTCGCCGCCGTTGCGCCGGTGGAGCAGGCTGCGCGCATCCGTTCACCGCTGCTGCTGGCCTTCGGCGGCGGCGACCGGCGCGTGCCGCTGGAACACGGCACGCGCATGCGCGAGGCCTTGCGCGCCGTGGGGCGTGAGCCTGAATGGGTGCTCTACAACGCCGAAGGCCACACCTGGCAGTTGACCGAAACCCACGTCGATTTCGCGCGCCGGATGGAGGTTTTCCTGGGTCGTCATTTGAAATGAATCC
>JAYVBO010000261.1:0-1573 GCA_043750435.1 Betaproteobacteria bacterium
CACGCCAACAGGCGCGAAGGCGCGCGCGGGCTCACGGCTCGCCGCTGACCGTCAATTCGCGCGGGTTGCTCGGGTTGGTGCTGCCGGCCTCACTGAGGATCAGCCCTTCGCTCAGGATCAGCCCTTCGCTGAGGATCAGGCCCTGGGCCAGCGCCTTGCCGCTGCCGACCCAGCCCGACAAGGTAGCGGACGGCATGAAGAGCCCGGTCTTGCCTTTCAACGATGAGGCGCCGGCCAATTCGCCCAGCGAAGTCACACCCGCCGTCAGCAGCGTGGTGTTGGCGGCTGGCTTGCTGGTGACGGCCATCGGGAAGGCGTTGTTGGTGTTGGGCCAGTAGCTCACGCCCATTTGTTTGACGCTGCCGCGCACCCACAGCAGGCGCGGGTCCCAGGCCGGTTGGCCCCCGACCAGTACATCAGCGATTCACCGGCCGCGATGCTGCCGCCGGCCGCAAGGCGTGCGGCCATATCGTTGCGCAAGGCGGCCGCCAGCCGCACCGCGCCGTCCACGTTCAGTGCGCCCGCGCCCTGCTGCGCCAAGGCGCCGGCCACCACGGGCGCGGCGATGGACGTGCCGCTCAGCTGCATCAGCGACTTGTCTTGCGTTTGCGCCACGCCGCTGATCACGGCCAGCGCCGGGTAGCGCGTGGCCAGGGCATTCCGGGCGCCGCCGGCCGCCACCGTGTCCTCACCCAGCGCCGCAAAGATCTTGTTGCCTGGCGCCACCAGATCGGGCTTGAGGACATGGTCGTACTGCCGCACGCCGCTGGCGTCGACCCAGGAACTGCGCGTCGGTCCGCGTGAACTGAAGTTGTTGACCACGTCGTCGAGGCGGCTGGTGGTGCCCTTCAGGTTCACAGCGCCCACGGTGATGACGCTGGGTTCGTGCCCCGGTGAACTGATGGTGCCGTAGGCCTCCTTGCCCGCCGCATTGAGGCCGAAGTTGCCGGCCGCCACCACCACCGTGATGCCCTGGGCCACGGCGCTGCGCACGGCGCGGGCCAGCGGGTCGGTCTGGTAGGACTCGGTGCTGTCGGCTCCCAGGCTCAGGTTCATCACGCGGATGTTCTTGAACTTGCCGTAGTAGATGACCCAGTCAATGCCGGCCAGCACATCCGACAACTGGCCGTAGCCGTTGTCGTCGAGCACACGGATGTCGAAGAGATTGGCCATGGGCGCAAAGCCGTTCTGGATATTGGCCAGGTAGGCGTTCATGGAAGGGCTGCCCGGGTAGAGCACGCCCGACACGTCGATGCCGGCCTTCCAGTCGGTGACGCCGGCGCGCACCGCGTCGCCGACCTTGGTGAAGTTGATGGACTCGCGCACGCGGCTGGAACCGCCGCCATCCACGAATTCAGCGTGTTGCCACGAGATGCCCGAATCCAGCACCGCAATGCCGATGCCGTTGCCGGTGTAGCCGCTCAGACCCTTGTAGTTGGGGCGCATCGGCGCGGTGCGCGGGCTGACCTTGCTCAACGACATCGACGCCGCCGGCGAGCATTCGGGCATTGCGGCCGACTACGCCGAACGGGTGGCGCGGCGCCTGGGCGTCGGCCTGGACATCGTGCCTTAC
>JAYVBO010000262.1:0-3742 GCA_043750435.1 Betaproteobacteria bacterium
CGCGCCACGGTGTCGGCCACGCCGCCGGGCGGGAAGGGCACGATCATGGTGATGGGCTTGTCGGGCCAGGCGGGCTGTGCCTGCACCACCGTGGCGGCCGCCAGGGCCGTCAGGGCGGCGAGCGCCAGCGCGGCGCGTCGTGTCAGGGCGCGCATCACAGGGCGCCTCGGTCGGTGGCGTTCTCGAAGCGCGTTTCCAGCACGCCCAGGCCGTCCACCTCGATGCGCACCACGTCACCGTGGCCCAGCCAGCGCGGCGGCGTCATGCCCATGCCCACACCGGCCGGCGAGCCGGTGGCAATGACATCGCCCGGCAGCAGCGTGATGCCGCGAGAGCAGGTTTCGATCAGCGTGGGCAGGTCGAAGATCAGGTCGGTGGTGCGCGCGTCCTGGCGCAACTCGGCCTGGCCGCCGTGCGGCGTTACCCAGCAGCGCACGCGCGTGTCGGCGGCGTTCAAGTCGTCGGCAGTGACGATCCACGGCCCCATCGGGCAGAAGGTGTCGAAGCTCTTGCCCAGGTCCCATTGCGCGTGGCGCATCTGCACGTCGCGGGCGGTCACGTCGTTGATGATGGTGTAGCCCCAGACATGCGACATGGCCTCAGCGCGGCTGATGTTGCGCCCGCCCTTGCCGATGACGATGGTCAGTTCGGCCTCGTAGTCGATCTGCGACGAGATGGTGGCACCCGGCAACTGCACCGCGTCGTTGGGGCCGATGACGGTTTCGGGCACCTTGGTGAAGACGATGGGCCAGGCGTCCACGGTCTTGGTGTTGTCCTTGAAGACGCTGGCCTGCAGTTCGGCCGCATGGGCGTGGTAGTTGCGACCCACGCACCACAGATTGCGGCGCGGCGTGGGCAGCGGGGCCACCAGCATGGCGGGCGTGAAGGGCACGGTGGCGGTGACTTTCGGCAGCGTGCCGGTGGCCACGTTGAATTCGATCAGCGCCAGCGCACCACGCTGGGCGCTGATGTCGAAGAGGGCGATGGCCTGGCCATCGGGCGACACGCGGCCCACGTGTAGCTGACCCTGGTGAAAGATGGTGGCAATGCGCATGGGGGCTCCGGTTGATCAACCAAAGGTTACCATTAAGGCCCAACATCGAACCACCACCCCGGCCATGGACGCTGCTTCAGCCCTGCGCGAGAACATCTTCGAGAACCTGCGTTCGCGCACTTGGCGGGCCGGCCATCGCATACCCACTGAGCGCGCGCTGAGCGAAGAATTCGGCCTCAGTCGGTCCACCGTGCGCCGCGTGCTGCTGGACTTCAAGCGCAAACACCTGATCACGCAAACCGTGGGCAGCGGCACCTATGTGTCAGACCGGGTACACGACGCGCTGACCGAACTGACGCCCGCCGTGGCGGCCCACGCCGTCAGCCCGGCCGAGTTGATGAGTGCCCGCCTGGTGCTGGAGCCGGCGCTGATCGAGATGGCCATCGGCAACGCCACGGCGGCCGATTTCAGCAGGATGGACGAGTGCAACCACCGCGCCGAACTGGCCACCACGCTGGAAGAGTTCGAGCACTGGGACGGCGCCCTGCACGAGGCCATCGCCGAGGCCGCCCACAACGGCTTCATCAGCGGTGTGTTCAAGCTGATGAGCGATGTGCGGGCCAACAATGAGTGGGGCGCGCTGAAGCGCCGCAGCGCGACACCTGAGCGGCGCCTGGAATACCAGCAAGAGCACCGTGCCCTGGTGGCCGCGCTGAAGGCGCGCGACGCCGAACGGGCCCGCGCGCTGTGCCTGGCGCACCTGGTGCATGTGCGCACCAGCATGTTGGGTTATTGACGGCGCGCTACAGTCCGCACTTCAGACCGAGGCTCAGCCAATAGAGCCCAATGAAGACCAATAACGGAGACACCCATGAAATTGCTCAGCTCAAGGCGGGCTGCCATCGGTCTGTTCCTTGCCAGCGCTGTGGCGCTGCCCGCGTCGGCTCTGGCGCAGGACTACCCGACCAAGCCGGTGCGCATCGTGGTGCCCTTTGCGCCCGGCGGTTCGGCCGATGTCTATGGCCGCTTCCTGGCGCAGAAGCTGCAAGAAGCGATGGGCCAGAACTTCATCGTCGACAACAAGCCCGGTGGCGGCAGCGTCATTGGCACCGACGCCGTGGCCAAGGCCGCGCCCGACGGCTACACGCTGCTGTTGATGTCGAACACGCAGACCGTCAACGAGTCGTTGATTCCGAACAAGCCCTTCGTGTTGATGCGCGACTTCGCGCCCATCGCGCCCATCAACGCCTCGGACCTGGTGCTGGTGGTGAAGGCCGGCCTGCCATTCAACAACCTGGCCGACTTGTTGAAGGCCGCCCGCGCCAAGCCGGGCGGCATGAGCTATGCGTCGTCTGGCCCTGGCACGCCGTACCACATGGCCGGTGAATTGATGAAGGCCATGGCCGGCATTGACATCGTGCATGTGCCCTACAAGGGCAGCGCCGGTGCCCGGACCGATGTGCTGGGCGGCCAGTTGGAAATGATGTTCGACGCCATCCCGACGATGAGCGAGCACATCAAGACGGGCAAGGTCAAGGCGCTGGCCACCACGGGTCTGAAGCGGTCGGCCACGCTGCCCGATGTGCCGACCCTGGACGAGGCCGGCATCAAGGGCTACGAGGCCACGCTGTGGCTGGGCTTGATGGCACCCAAGGGCACGCCGGCGGCAATCGTCAACCGCCTGAACGCCGAGGTCAGCAAGATCACCAGCAGCGCCGAGGTGCGCAAGGCCTGGGCCGCACAGGGCACGGTGCCGCTGACCATGGGCGTCGACGCCTACACGCACTACCTGAATGACGACATCGCGAAGTGGTCGCGCATCGTGAAGGTCTCGGGCGCCAAGGTCGAGTGAGCGGCTGGCCCCTGACCCTTGTGAACGCCGCCACGGCGCTGGAGAACCCCCGATGAACACCCTGAATCTGCTGTGCGCGGGTGCGGCCCAAGGCCTGGTCAAGGCGCTGCAGGACGGCTTTGCCGCCGCCAGCGGCGTCGGCTTGCAAGCGCGCTTCGGTGCCGTGGGCGCGATGAAGGAGGCGCTGCTGGCCGGCGAGGCTTGCGACGTGCTGGTGCTCACCGACGCCTTGATTGCGGCGTTGGCCGCCGAGGGCCGTGTGGATGCCGCCACGCGGGCGCCGCTGGGCCGCGTGCGCACCGGCATCGCCCTGCGCAGCGGCGAAGCGCAGCCCGACGTGTCGACACCCGACGCGCTGAAGGCCGCGCTGCTGGCGGCCGACTTCATCTACTTCCCCGACGCCGTGCGCTCCACCGCCGGCATCCATTTCGCCGGCGTGCTGCGTGAACTGGGCGTGTTCGAACAGCTGCAGCCGCGCTTTCGCACCTACCCGAACGGGGCCACCGCCATGCGCGCCATGGCCGACTGCAGCGAGCCGCGACTGATCGGCTGCACCCAGGTGACCGAGATCCGCTACACCCAGGGCGTGCAACTGGTGGGCCTGCTGCCGCCGCAGTACGAACTGGCCACGCTGTACACCGCCGCAGTCTGCACGGCGGCGGTGCAGCCCGAACGGGCCGCAGCGCTCATCGCGCTGATGACCGGCCCCGCTTCGCTGGCGCTGCGCAGTGCTGGCGGCTTTGAAGCCTGAAGGAGACTTTCACCATGCAACGCCGCCACCTTCTCACCGCCTTGCCCGCAGCCCTGCTGTTGCCGCAGGCGGCGCAGGCCCAGACTTTTCCCAGCAAGACCTTGCGCTACATCGTGCCGGTGGCCGCCGGTGGCGGCAGCGACCT
>JAYVBO010000263.1:0-1570 GCA_043750435.1 Betaproteobacteria bacterium
TGAAGTTTCGGCGCTGCCGCCACAGCGCCCGCAGCAGGCCCGCGTAGGCCAGCACGCCGCGCAGCCGCGAACTGACGCTGCCCGAAACGGCGCGGTCCACGACGGTCACGCCAGCCATGGTTCGCAAGTCGTCCAGGAATTCGGCGTTGTAGCGGGTGCGCGAAGCGAAGACGGTGACGCGGCGCCCCTGGCGCAGCAGGCCGCCGACCAGGCCGTGGTCGTAGGGCAGCACGAAGGAGCCGCCATCGACGACGGCGACAGCCGCGCCGGCCACCAGGGAATTCAATGCGCCAACCAATAGCGCCGGCTCAGGCGGTACTGCGGGTCCAGTTCGCGCGGCCCGATGTCGCGCGCCGGGTTGCCACCCCACATGCGCAGCGGCGGCACGTCCTTCGTCACCACAGACCCGGCCATCACCACCGCGCCACGGCCCAGGTGCACGCCGGGCATGATCATCGCGCCGGCAAAAACCACGGCGTGGTCGTCGATCTGCACCGCCTGGCCCTTGGTGGCGAAGGCGGCGTCGTGCGGGTCGTGGCCCAGGCTGTAGATGCGCACATCGTGGGCGATGGACACCTGCTGGCCGATGGTGATGCCGGCGCGGTTGTCCAGCAGCACGCCGCGGTTGATCAGCGTGCCGGCACCCACCTGCAGGCGGCCGATGTGGAAGAAGCGCACGCCACCCTGCAGGGTGGCCGTGGCGGCAATGTTGTAGCGGCACAGTCGGTAAAGCAGCGGTCGCAAGCTGAAGGGCAGCAGGCCGTGCACGGTGTTCAGGGCCGCCAGACCGAGGAAATAGGTCTGCGACTGCAGGTGCTCGCGCCAACGGCTCATGGGTTTGTGTGGGGGTGCGCCCGGCGGGTGCCGGGGCGGCCGGAATTATCACACCCCACCCCGGTGCCGGCTGAGGCCGCCCGGGCCCGTGCAAGCTGGGGTTTCTAGAATGCGCGCCTATGACCCAGCACGCACCCACTCCGCACACCACCGCGAACCCCGCCGCGCACCCGGCCCCGGCCGCCGTTGACGAGAATCAGCTCATCACCGAGAGGCGCGAAAAACTGGCCGCCATCCGGGCCACCGGCATCGCCTTCCCGAACGACTTCAAGCCCACCCACCACGCGGCCGATCTGCACCAGAAATACGGGCACATCGAAAACGTGGAACTGGAACCCCTGGCCGTCGCCGTGAAGGTGGCCGGCCGCATGATGCTCAAGCGCGTGATGGGCAAGGCCTGCTTCGCGACGGTGATGGACGGCAGCTTCGGCACTTCTTCACAAGGACAGCACGGCCGCATCCAGCTCTACATCACGCAAGACGCGGTGGGCGCTGAAGCCTTGGCCGCCTTCAAGCACTGGGACCTGGGCGACATCATTGCCTGCGAAGGCACGCTGTTCCGCACCAAGACCGGTGAGCTGTCGATCAAGGCCAGCCTGGTGCGCATGTTGACCAAGAGCCTGCGCCCGCTGCCCGATAAGTTCCACGGCATGGCCGACCAGGAACAGAAGTACCGACTGCGCTATGTCGACCTGATCACCGACGACACCGCGCGCACCCGCTTCGTGGCGCGCAG
>JAYVBO010000264.1:0-3735 GCA_043750435.1 Betaproteobacteria bacterium
TGGCCTTGAAGGCCTGGTAGTCGCCGTCCAAGCAGTCGAGCATGACCTTGCGCAGCGCACCGTCCTTGTCGCCTGCCAGCAAGGGGTCCCATTCTTCGCCCCAGATCAGCTTGATGACGTTCCAGCCCGCGCCGCGGAATTCGCCTTCCAGCTCTTGAATGATCTTGCCGTTGCCGCGCACCGGGCCGTCCAGGCGCTGCAAATTGCAGTTCACGACCAGCACCAGGTTGTCGAGCTTTTCGCGTGCTGCCAGGCCAATGGCGCCCAAGGACTCGGGCTCGTCCATTTCGCCGTCACCGCAAAAGACCCAGACCTTGCGGTTGGCCGTTTCAGCGATGCCGCGGGCGTGCAGGTATTTCAGGAAGCGCGCCTGGTAGATCGCCATGTGCGGGCCCAGACCCATGGACACCGTGGGGAACTGCCAGAACTCGGGCATCAGCTTGGGGTGGGGGTAGCTGGACAGACCCTTGCCGCCGACTTCCTGGCGGAAGTTCAGCATCTGCTCCTCAGTAATGCGGCCTTCCATGAAGGCACGGGCGTAGATGCCGGGGCTGCTGTGGCCCTGGATGTAAAGCAGGTCGCCGCCATGGCCTTCGCTCTCGGCGTGCCAGAAATGGTTGAAGCCGGCCGCGAACATATGAGCCAGGCTGGCGAAGCTGCTGATGTGGCCGCCCAGATCACCACCGTCAGCCGGGTGCAAACGGTTGGCCTTGACGACCAGCGCCATGGCGTTCCAGCGCATGTAGGCGCGCAGTCGGCCTTCCAGTTCCAGGTTGCCGGGGCTGCGCGCTTCTTGCGACGGTTCTATGGTGTTGACGTAGCCGGTCGTGGCGGAAAACGGCATGTCGATGCTGTTTTCACGCGCGTGCTCGAGCAGTTGCTCAAGCAGGAAGTGGGCGCGGTCTGTGCCCTCGGCGCCGATGACGGCCGAGAGGGCGTCCAGCCATTCCCGCGTTTCTTGAACATCGGTGTCAGGGCTGGTGGCGTTCAAGTTGGATTCCGGCATTGCGGACATGTTTTGTCTCCGTTCTGGGATGCTTTTTGATGCGGCGCGAGTTTCGCACAAAAGATCGATATTTCAAATAGTGCCGCTTCATTTCACGATGTGATATCGACTGGGTCAACAGCCTGCAGCCGGGATAATGCAAGCCATGCCGTCCCCTGAGTCCTTGCCCGAGTCCCAACTGCCCCCCAGCCCTGTTGCGCGAGCGTCGCTGCCCGTAGGCAAGCGGATGTTCGGCCAATGGTGGCGCCGTCAATCGCCGGCAAGGCAGGACCGCTTCGCCACACTGGGGCCCTTGTTGTCGGTGCTGCTCTTCCTGGCCGCGATCATTTCGGCCTTCTGGTACCTGCGCAATGAGGAAATCGAGCGTGAGTCCGAATCGGTCAAGCGTGATACGGAGATCACACAGCAGCAAATCGGCCTGCGCCTGATTCAGAACCAGGAAGACCTGATCCGCATGGCGCGCGAACTGGTGGCCCGCGACCGCCACCCCGATGAATTCCTGAGCCAGGCCACGGCCTTTGCGCGCGAACGTCCCGAGATCACCCATCTGACCTGGCTGGACGCGCAACGCAAACTGCGCGCCACCCATCTGGCCATGCTGTACCAGGTCCGCAACGCAGGCGGCCAACCGGAACCGGCGCTGCCCGTGGAAGGCCATCCCAGCGCCCCAGAAATCGCCTTCACAGCCGCCCGCGAGAGCCGTTCGCCGGTCTATTCGCGCGCCTTCACCAGCAACATCGGCGGCGCCGTGTTCCAGTTGCACATCCCACTGATCGAACGCAATGCATTCGCTGGCGTGCTGGTGGTCGAGTATTCGATCGAAGGCCTGGTGCGCCACTTCGTGCCCACCGATGTGGCCCAGCGCCACATGATCTCGGTGGTCAACGACCAACAGGTGGTGCTGGCTGCCACCATCACCGGCATGCCGGGTCAACGCACCATGCGGGCGCCGATCTACAGCGACGCCCCGCTGACCCCGCTGCTCAACGGCCTGGTGCTGCGTGGCCAGGGCTGGCGCACCAGCATCGGCCTGGTCAACAACACTCTGTTCTGGATGGTGGTGGCGCTGAGCGTGCTGACGGTGTGGATGCTGCTGGGCACCTGGCGCCACATGCGCCGGCGCGGCCAGATCCAGGGCGCGCTGATCCAGGAAACCAACTTCCGCCGCGCCATGGAGAACAGCATGCCCACGGGCATGCGCGCGATGGACCTGGAAGGCCGCGTCACCTACGTCAACGCAGCCTTCTGCTCGATGACCGGCTTTTCCAATACCGAGCTCGTCGGCGCGCTGCCGCCCTACCCCTATTGGCCGCCCGACCGCATCGAAGAAAACGGCCGCCTGATGCAGCAAGAGCTGCAGGGCCGCAGCCCCAGCAACGGCATCGAAGTGAAGGTGATGCGCAAGGGCGGCGTGATCTTCGACGCCCGCATGTACATCAGCCCGCTGATCGACCCCAAGGGGCAGCAGACGGGCTGGATGACGTCCATCACCAACATCACCGAAGCCAAGCGCATCCGCGACCAGCTGAGCGCTTCGCATGAGCGTTTCACCACCGTGCTGGAAGGGCTGGACGCCAGTGTGTCGGTGCTGTCGGTGCAGCAGGGCGAACTGCTCTTCGCCAACCGCAGCTACCGGCTGTGGTTCGGTGGCGACGCACGCGGCCACCAGCTGATGGCGGGCAGCGCGGTGGGGGCCACCGCCTACAGTGCCGACGATGGCGACAAGATCGACGGCATGTCGGGCCTGCCCACGCAGGAACTGACCGAGGCCGGCACCAGCCCGCGCGAGGTCTACGTGGAAGCGCTGCAGAAGTGGTTCGACGTGCGCGCGCGCTACCTGCAGTGGACCGATGGCCGGCTGGCGCAGATGCTGATCGCCACCGACATCACGGCCCGTTTGCGCGCGGAAGAGCAAAGCGCCGCGCAGGCTGAAAAGGCGCAGGTCACCAGCCGCCTGGTGACCATGGGCGAGATGGCGTCTTCGGTGGCCCATGAACTGAACCAGCCGCTGACCGCTATCGCCAATTACTGCAGCGGCATGGTGTCGCGCGTGAAGGCCGACACCATACGCACCGACGACCTGATCGCCGCGCTGCAGAAAACGGCGCGTCAGGCCGAGCGGGCCGGCCAGATCATCCACCGCATCCGGGCCTTCGTGAAGCGCAGCGAACCACAAAGGCAGCCGTCGCAAGCGCGGCAGATCGTCGAAGACGCGGTGGAATTGGCCGGCATCGAATTGCGCCGCCGCAAGGTGGCTGTGCACTGCTATGTGGCGCAGCGACTGCCGGAAATCATGGTCGACCCGATCCTGATCGAACAGGTGGTGTTGAACCTGCTGAAGAACGCCGCCGAGGCCATCGACAGCGGTGACATGCCACCACAGCGCCGCCACATTGAACTGCGCGTGGTGCCGCGCCACACGCCCGAAGAAGGCGGCGTCATCGAGTTCAGCGTCACCGACATGGGCCCGGGCATCAAGGACGAAGTGCTGGGCCGGCTTTACGAAGCCTTCTTCTCCACCAAGCCCGAAGGTCTGGGCATCGGCCTGAGTTTGTGCCGTTCCATCATCGAGTCGCACCGGGGCCGGATGAAGGCGCAGAACCTCTACAATGGGACACAGGTTGTCGGCTGCCGGTTTGCCTTCACCGTACCGGTTGAACTCAACCCACGCACCGACACCACCCTAGCCCCACTCGAGGGCGAAACCTCCACGTCAATCTCCACGAACA
>JAYVBO010000265.1:0-1567 GCA_043750435.1 Betaproteobacteria bacterium
GCGTAGGGGTAGAAGCCCATGGTCCACGGCGCGTCTTCGCGCGAAATGGCCACCATCTGGTCGATCAATTTTTGCTTGGCCGGGCCGTCTTCAAGCACCTTCATCTGGTCGAACAATTTGTCGTATACCGGGTTCGAATAGTTCGAGGTGTTTTCGCCGTCGTGCTTGGTCTTGCCGGCCAGGGTGGTCAGCAGGAAGAGGAAGTTTTCGGCGTCGGGGTAGTCGGCGTTCCAGCCCAGCCAGAACACCTGGTACTTGCCTTTGCGCACCTTGTCCTGGAACTGGTTGTTGTCGGTGGCCCGCACTTCCAACTGGATGTCGATCTTGGCGAACTGCCGCACCACCCATTCGATGCGCGGCTTGTTTTCGGGCGTGGGTGCGGCGTAGAAGTCGTAATTCAGCACCAGCGGTTTGCCGGTCTTGGCGTCACGGCCATTGGGGTAGCCGGCTTCGGCCAGCAGCCGTTTGGCGTCGGCGATGGGCCGGCGCACGAACAGGCCATTCACCAGCTTGTGGGTGATGGGGTTCAGGCCTTCGGGCGTGTCTTCGCGTGAGCCGAAGATGCCCGGCGGCAGCGGGCTCATGGCCTCAGACCCGGCCAGTTCGGGGAAGACCTTCGAGTACTCGGCCCAGTCGACAGCGATGGACAGCGCCTGGCGCAATTTGCGGTTCTTGGCCTTCGCTTCAGCGTTGTCACCGTCGCCCACCACCGGGTCGAGCATGTTGAAAGCGATGAAGTAGCTGTTGACGTCGGAACCCCGGTTCAGGCGGAAGCCTTTTTCCAGGTATTCCTTGCGGACGGACTCGGAATCCTGCATGCCCACCAGGTAGTCCATGCCGGTGTCGGTGCGCTCGAAAACTTCGATGTCGTAGAAGCCCTGGCGGAACTTGCCGCGCCGCGGGGCGTCTTCGCGTTCGACGTTGAAAACCATGCGGTCTATGAAGGGTGTTCGCTTGCCGCAGTCGGCCAGCAAGCCTTTTTCCTTGTCGCCAGGCGCGCCTTCGCAGGGGTAAGGCTCGCCCCGGTAATTGGGGTTGCGCTGCAGCACGATGCGGCGTTCCTTGACGGTCTCGACCATCATGTAGGGCCCGGTGCCCACTGGCCAACTGTCCAACGTCAGATCGTGCTCGGCCATGCCGGGCTGGGCATAGAAGGCGTCCACTTCCCAGGGCACAGGCGCCGTGAAGGGCAGCGTCATCCAGTAGCTCCACTGCGGGTACTTGCCCTGGATGCGCACGCGCAGCAGGTGCTTTTCTGGCGCGCTGGCGCCGGCCAGCGGCCACTTGCGGAAGTCCAGGAAAGGCTTGTCCAGACTGGCCTTGTCCAGGCCCTTCATCAGCTTGGCGTCTTCGGCCTTGACTTGCAGGCCGTAGGCCTTCAGGCCCACCACGAACTCGGCGAAAGTACTGAAGATGGGGGTGGTGATGCGGGTGGTGGCGTGGCGCTTCAGCGCGTAGACAAAGTCTTCGGCCACCAGTTCACGCGTGCCTTGCTGCTCAAAATCAAGCGGCGTCCGGCGGCTGCCCAGTTCACCGGCCTTCAGGTGGTGGTAGACGTGGTCACCCT
>JAYVBO010000266.1:0-3726 GCA_043750435.1 Betaproteobacteria bacterium
CACTGCGCCATGCGAAAGCGACCGATGCAAAGTGACGGCGTACAGTGCGGCCACAGCCTGTCAGCACCCTGGAGCTCGCCATGAACGAAGCCGTCGCCCCCGCCCTGTTGCAAGCCGCGCAAGCCACCGGCAGCGTCGGCATGGACGCCTACTGGATGCCCTTCACCGCCAACCGGCAGTTCAAGAAGGCGCCGCGCCTACTGACCCGGGCTGAAGGCATGCATTACTGGGATGTGGATGGCCGGCAGATCCTGGACGGCATCGCCGGCCTGTGGTGCGTGAACGCCGGCCACGGCCGGCCGCGCATCGTCAAGGCCATCCAGGACCAAGCTGCCGAAATGGACTTCGCGCCGCCCTTCCAGATGGGCCACCCGAAAGCCTTCGAACTGGCTGAACGCCTGGCCGCGCTGGCGCCGGCCGGCATGAACAAGGTGTTCTTCGCGAACTCGGGTTCCGAAGCTGTCGACACCGCCTTGAAGATGGCCCTGGCCTACCACCGCGCCCGCGGCGAGGGCACGCGCACCCGGCTGATCGGCCGTGAACGCGGCTACCACGGCGTCAACTTCGGTGGCATATCGGTGGGCGGCATCGTCGGCAATCGCAAGGCCTTCGGCCCGTTGCTGGGCGGTGTGGACCACATCCGCCACACCCACGACCTGGCGCGCAACGCCTACACCGTGGGCCAGCCGGCGCATGGCGCGGACTTGGCCGACGACCTGGAACGCCTGGTCACCCTGCACGACGCCAGCACCATCGCCGCCGTCATCGTCGAGCCGGTGGCTGGCAGCACCGGGGTGCTGATCCCGCCAGTGGGCTACTTGCAGCGCCTGCGCGACATCTGCGACAAGCACGGCATCTTGTTGATCTTCGACGAGGTCATCACCGGCTTCGGCCGTACCGGCAACCCGTTCGGCGCGCAGACCTTCGGCGTCACGCCCGACCTGATGACCCTGGCCAAGGGCCTGACCAACGGCTGCGTGCCGATGGCCGCCGTGCTGGCGAAACAGAAGATCCACGACGCCTTCATGACCGGCAGCGAAACGCTGATCGAGTTCTTCCATGGCTACACCTATTCGGCCCATCCGCTGGCCTGCGCCGCCGGCCTGGCCACGCTGGACACCTATGCCGAGGAGGGCCTGCTGACCCGCGCCGCCGAGATGGCCGGCTACTTTGCGCAGGGCGTGCACAGCCTGAAGGGCGAACCGAACGTCATCGACATCCGCAACATCGGCCTGGTGGCCGGCATCGAATTGACGCCCATCGCCGGCGCGCCCACGCAGCGCGCCTTCGGCATCTTCCTGGACTGCTGGCAGCAGGGCCTGATGTTGCGCAGCACCGGCGACATCCTGGCGCTGTCGCCGCCGCTGATCGTCGAGCGCAGCCACATCGACCAGATGGTCGAAACCCTGCGCGGCGCCATCCGCCGCGCAGCTTGAATCCAGAGATGGCTCCACCCGCACACGCCAAAGCCAGCGCGCAACCGGCCTTCCTGCAGATCCAGGACGTCGTCAAAGACTTCAACGGCTTCAAGGCCGTCAACCAGGTCAGCCTGGACATCCAGAAGGGCGAGATCTTCGCCTTGCTGGGTTCATCGGGCTGCGGCAAGAGCACGCTGCTGCGCATGCTGGCTGGCTTCGAAACGCCGACATCGGGCCGCATCGTGCTGGACGGCCTGGACCTGGCCGGCCTGCCGCCCTACCAGCGGCCGATGAACATGATGTTCCAGAGCTATGCGCTCTTTCCGCACCTGAGCGTGTGGAAGAACATCGCCTTCGGCCTGGAGCGCGAAGGCCTGCCCAAGGCCCACATCGCCGAGCGCGTCGAGGCCATGCTGAAGCTGGTGCAACTGGGCAAGTTCGCGCAGCGCAAGCCGCACCAGCTGTCAGGCGGCCAGCAGCAGCGCGTGGCCCTGGCGCGCAGCCTGGCCAAACAGCCGCAGATGCTGCTGCTGGACGAGCCGCTGGGCGCGCTGGACAAGAAGCTGCGCGAGGAAACGCAGATCGAACTGGTCAACATCATCGAACAGGTCGGCGTGACCTGCGTGATGGTCACCCACGACCAGGAAGAAGCCATGACCATGGCCAGTCGCATCGCCATCATGAGCGAAGGCCGGCTGCTGCAAGTGGGCCCGCCGGGCGACATCTACGAAACGCCGAACTCGCGCTTCGTGGCCGACTTCATCGGCAATGTGAACCTGATGGCCGGCACCCTGGATGTCGCTGCCGACGACCATTGCCTCATCGGCAGCGCCGACTGCAGCCACCGCGTCGGCCATGGCATCACTGGCACGCAAGGCATGGCCGTGACGGTGGCACTGCGCCCCGAAAAGATCAGCCTGACGCGCGACCAACCGGTCGGTGAATTCAACCGGGTGCAAGGCACGGTCAAGGAGCTGTCCTACTTTGGCAGCCACACCGTCTTTCACCTGCAACTGGCCAGCGGGGCGGCACTGAAAGTCAGCATGGCCAACACCGAAAGGCAGCGCCACGACGCCACCTGGGGCGACCGCGTGTGGGCCAGCTGGAGCGACAGCGCCCACGTCGTGCTGACCCAATGAAGCGCGCCCCGCCCTTGCTCAGCGGTCGCCAGCTGGTGATTGCTGTGCCTTTCGCCTTCTTGCTGGTCTTCTTCCTGGCACCCTTCCTCATCGTGGGCAAGATCAGCGTGTCCGAGATGGACGGCATGGCTTTCAAGGATGTCGTCAGCTGGCAGGACGGCGCGCTGCAACTGGCCTTCCAGTTCGGCAACTACCTGACGCTGGCGCAAGACGCGCTCTACCTGAACACCTACGGGGCGAGCCTGCGCTACGCACTGGCCACCACGCTGCTGTGCCTGGGCATCGGCTACCCCTTCGCCTACTTCATGGCCCGCGCGCGGCCCACGCTGCAGCCGGCGCTGCTGATGGCGGTGATGCTGCCCTTCTGGACTTCCTTCCTGCTGCGCGTCTACGCCTGGCGCTCGCTGTTGACCGAAGGCGGCTGGGTGGCCGACGCGGTGGTGGGCAGCGGTTTCGACCAGGTGTTGCTGGCCCTGGGTTTGATCACCACGCCCGGCCAGTTGATGCACACGCCCTTCTCGCTGGTGCTGGGCATGACCTACACCTACCTGCCCTTCATGATCCTGCCGCTGTACAGCAACCTGTCGAAGATGGACCTGCGCTTGCTGGAAGCCGCGTCTGACCTGGGCGCCACACCCTGGCAAGCTTTCTGGCGCGTGACGGTGCCGCTGAGCAGGGCCGGCATCATCGCCGGCAGCATGCTGGTGTTCATACCCTGCGTCGGCGAATACGTCATACCCGAATTGCTGGGCGGGCCTGAGACGCTGATGATCGGCCGCGTGCTGTGGGACGAATTCTTCAGCAACAACGACTGGCCGATGGCCTCCACCCTGGCCGTGGTGATGGTGCTGCTGATCATCGTACCTTTGGCTTGGTTCAACAAATACCAGGCCGAAGCGGCCGAGGGGGCGCGGTGAAAGCCGCCGACCTGTACCGCGGCTTCGGCTGGGGCTGGCTGCTGCTGGGCTATCTGTTTTTGTACCTGCCCATCGTGGCGCTGGTGGTTTATTCCTTCAACGACTCGCCCATCCCCAACGTCTGGCGCGGCTTCAGCTTGAAGTGGTACGCCGCACTGCTCGGTGATGAAGAGCTGATCGGCGGCTTGTGGCTCAGCCTGCAGATCGCCTTCATGACGGCCTGCGGATCGGTGGTACTGGGCACCCTGGCAG
>JAYVBO010000267.1:0-1562 GCA_043750435.1 Betaproteobacteria bacterium
GCCAGAAGCTGGTGATCTATTCCACCGGCAAAGTCACCGGCACGATTCGCTACGGCAAGCTGGTGATCGAAGAAGGCGGCCAGTTGTCAGGCGAGATCATGTTTGGCACCACCGCAAGCGCCAAGTCATCGACCCCGGGGCAGCCGAAGGCTGGACTGCAGGCGGTTAAATCGGCGGTTCTCGGTGTGGCCTGGTAGCGGGATTGCCGGGTCAGGGCGTTGAACCGACGCCACGCGGCGCTCACAAGAGGCTGAAGACCAGTGGAATCAGCAGCGACGCCAGCACCACCTGCATGCCGAGCGCCAGCCCGGCGTAGGCACCTGCATCCGCATTGACCTGCAGCGCGCGCGCCGCGCCTATGCCGTGCGACGCCGTGCCCAGCGCAAAGCCGCGCGCGGCCCAGCCGGGGCCATTTGCGGGAATGCGCAACGCATCGAAGAGATACTTGCCGGCGATGGCGCCCACCAGCCCGGTCATCACCGCAAACACGGCCGCCAGCGCAGGAATGCCGCCGATCTTTTCAGCGATGCCCATGGCGACTGGCGCGGTGACCGACTTCGGAACCAGCGAAATGATGACTTCGTCGGGCAGGCCGAAGGCCAAGCCCAGCAGCCATGCCGTGCCACTGGCGGCCAGGCCCCCCGCAAGTGCAACCGCCAGCAGGCGTGCCCAGTGCGCGCGCAATTCAGCGCGCCGCTGCCACAGCGGCCAGGCCAGCGCCACCACCGCAGGCCCCAGCAGAAAGTGGATGAACTGTGCGCCAGCAAAATAGGTCGGGTAGGGCACATCGGTGACCACCAGCGCGGCGGCCAGCGTGACCACCGTCCAGAGCACCGGGTTGGCCCATGGCGGTTGCCCGAGGCGCGAATAGGTGGCGTGGGCCAACACGTAAACCACCAGCGTCGCCGTCAGCCCGAACAGTGGCGTGGCCGACAGATACACCCACAGCTCGACGAATTTAGGCACGCTTTTCATCCTTCACGTTTTGCGGCGCCTCGCCACCACGCCGCTGCAGCAGGTGCAGGCCCAGCGCGGTCACGGCCAGGCCGGACAGCGTGGACAGCACCAGCACGGCAAGAATGCGCAAGCCGTACTGGCTGACCAGCGAAAGATGGGTCATCACGCCCACACCCTCCGGTACAAAGAGTAACGTAAGGTGCTTCAGCAGAAAGTCTGCGCACACACCTACCGGCTCGCGCACCACGCGCCAATTCAGCGCGGGCAGCAGCAAAATCATGGCGACTACCGGGCCAGGAAAGGGCAGGTGCAGCCCGCGCGCCAGCAACTCGCCCGCCGACTGAAACGCCAGCAGCCAGGCCAGGCCGCGCAGTGCTTCCATCAGCCCAATTCGCCCCGAGGAAAATCAGTCAACGCAGGGGGCACCCTTCGATACCTCAGGGCAAACGGACAAGCAAGCGAACGTGGGGGCAACGGCCGCAGCGCCGGGCCGCCCCAAGCAAGGCCCGCCCCCTCGGGGGGCAGCGTAGTACACGCAGTGACAAGCGTGGGGGCAATACTTTAGCGTCCTGCCCGCTTGCGCTCGCTGTCGGTCAAGTGGCGCT
>JAYVBO010000268.1:0-1562 GCA_043750435.1 Betaproteobacteria bacterium
CACGCTGGCCTTCGGCGTCGGCGTTGTCCACGGCTGCGCCACCGCGCACGGCCAGCACCGCCGCTTCCAGCGACTTGCGCGTCAGGCCATGGCCCCGCACGATGCCGCCGATGTCGCTCTTGCTGTCGGCCAGCGCCAGCAGAAACATCTCGCTGGCGATGAACTGGTCGCCGCGCTTGCTGGCCTCTTTGTCGGCGGTCTGCAGCAGCGCCAGCAGGTCGCGCCCGGGCTGCACGGTCTGGCCCTCGCCCTGCACGGTGGGCAGGTTGCGGATGGCGGTTTCCATGGCCACCGTCAGTGCCGCGCTGTTGGCGCCGGCGCGGTCCAGCAGGGCCTTGGGGCCGTCGGGTTGGGCCAGCATGGCGGCCAGCAGGTGGGCCGGCTCCACATAGGGGTTGTCGCGGGCGACTGCGGCGCTCTGGGCGTCTTGCAGGGCTTGCTGGAAAGCAGTGGTGAGTTTGTCGAAACGCATGGCTAATTCCTCCGTATGTGTAGGGACATGAGGCGGTCGGTCAGGAATTCAAGCGCGCATCGAACGGCCACGTCCCACTCCCCACTCCCTAGAATGCCCGCGTGAACATCCAGCAAATGCAGATGCGTTTCGACCCGGCCGCCGACCGCTTGCTGTGGCAGTTGCGCACTTTTCGTGGTGACATGTTCTCGATCTGGCTGACCCGCCGGCTGCTGAGCCACCTGTGGCCGCCGATGCAGGAACTGGTCACCCGCGCGGGCATTGCGCAGTTGATTCCCCACGCCACCGTGATGCCCGAGGCCCGCGACATGCTGGCCCAAGCGGCCCGCGAGCGGCCGCTGCCCACGGCGCAATTCGACCAGCCCTTCACCGAGCAGGCCGCTGCGCAGCCGCTGGGCCCCGAGCCGCTGCTGCCGGCCGGCTTCAAGCTCGGCGCCGGCCCGCAGAACGTGGGCCTGATGCTGGAAATGCAGGAAGCCAGCGGTCGCAACCTGCGGCTGCAGTTGTCCGACGACCTGTCGGCCGCGCTGACCCGGCTGATCGAACAAGCGCTGGCCGAGGCCGACTGGAACCTGACCCCAGGCGCCGCGGCCGAAGCGGCTGAGTCGGGCCGCCCGAACACCTTGAACTAGCTCAGGCCTCGGCCTGAAAGTTCAGCCAGCCTTGGCTGCCGTACCTTATTGCCGGTGCGCTCCCATGTTCCGGGGGGCTGTGAATGGGCGCATTTTTCGGGGGCGCTCTAGAGTTGGGCAACCGACCCAGCAACCGAAACCCAAGGCTCCCACCATGAAGAACATTCTGCTCGCCAGCGCGCTGGCCGCGTCCAGCCTGGCCCAAGCCGCACCGCTCTACAGCAACGGCGCCGTCGTCGACGGCGCTGGCCTGTCCATCGTGGCCAGCACAGACAACACCTATGGTTTCGGCGCGTCGGCTGCCTCGGGGAACAGCCTGGCCGATGACTTCCACGTCGGCGGCAATGGCTGGCAAGTTCAAAGCCTGGACTTCTACGCCTACCAGACCGGCATCTCGGCATTCCAATACACCAGTGTGGCCTGGAAGGTCATTTCCGGTGACGTGAATACCGGCACCG
>JAYVBO010000269.1:0-3709 GCA_043750435.1 Betaproteobacteria bacterium
GCTGAAGAATCTGGTTTGCCGCTGTACCGCTATTTCGGCGGCATGGGCCGCATGAGCCTGCCGGTGCCGATGATGAACGTCATCAACGGCGGCGCGCACGCCAACAACAACCTCGACCTGCAAGAGCTGATGATCATTCCCGTGGGCGCGCCGTCGTTCCGCGAGGCGCTGCGCTACGGCGCCGAAGTTTTCCACGCGCTGAAGAAGATCCTGGACGCCAAGGGCATGCCCACCAGCGTGGGCGATGAAGGCGGTTTCGCACCCAATGTGGCCAGCCACGAAGCGGCCATCCAGCTCATCTTGGAAGCCATCGACACGGCCGGCTATGTGGCCGGCGAACAGATCGCCCTGGGCCTGGACTGCGCGGCCAGCGAGTTCTACAAAGACGGCAAGTACGTGCTGTCCGGCGAAGGCCTGCAACTGAGCGCGCCCGAGTGGACCGACATCCTGGCAACCTGGGTCGACAAGTACCCCATCATCAGCATCGAAGACGGCATGCACGAGGGTGACTGGGAAGGCTGGAAGCACCTGAACGACCGCCTGGGCAAGAAGGTGCAATTGGTGGGCGACGACCTCTTCGTCACCAACACCAAGATCCTGGAGCGCGGCATCAAGGAAGGCGTCGCCAACTCCATCCTGATCAAGATCAACCAGATCGGCACGCTGACCGAAACCTTCGCGGCCATCGAAATGGCCAAGCGCGCCGGCTGGACCAACGTCATCAGCCACCGCAGCGGCGAGACCGAAGACAACACCATCGCCGACATCGCGGTGGGCACCAACGCCGGCCAGATCAAGACCGGTTCGTTGAGCCGCAGCGACCGCATGTCCAAGTACAACCAGCTGTTGCGCATCGAAGAAGACCTGGGTGACGTGGCCAGCTACCCCGGCCGCTCGGCCTTCTACAACCTCAAGTAAGGCGGAAGCGGCGCGTCATGCGTTGGGCCACGGTCGTCATCGCCGCGCTGCTGGTGCTGGTGCAGGCCGACCTGTGGTTCGGCAAGGGCAACCTGCCCTATGTGATGACGCTGCGCAAGCAGTTGGTCGCGCAGCGCGCGGCCAACGACCAGGCCCGCGTGCGCAATGCGCGCGCGGCCGCTGAAGTGGTTGATTTGCGTGTAGGCCTGGAGATGGTGGAAGAGAAGGCGCGCGCCGAGTTGGGCATGGTCAAGCCCAACGAAATTCTGGTTCAGATCAGCCAGCGCAAGCCGTGAGCGTTGCGTGGCTGAGTGCGCTGCTGGACGCCGCGCAGCCCTTGCTTGCGCCTGCCTTCAGCGCCGGGGGCAGCAGTTTCACCTGGCTGGAAATTGCCGGCTCGTTGATCGCCGTGGTCATGGTGCTGGCCAATCTGCGCGTCAACCCCATCGCCTGGCCGCTGGCCATCGTCAGTTCGCTGCTGTACGCCCTGCTCTTCGCCAGCAGCAAGCTCTACGGCGAAGCCAGCCTGCAGATCGTCTTCGTCGTGCTGGCCTTCTGGGGCTGGTGGCAATGGCTGCGCGGGCGCGGTGGCGACGGGCAGGCGCTGCAGGTGCAAGTGCTGACGACCCGCCAGCGCTGGCTGGCTGCCGTCGGCACGCTGGCCGCCTGGCCGCTGCTGGGCCTGCTGCTGCACCACGCGTCCGACAGCGACGTGCCCTATCTGGACGCGCTGCCCACCGTCGCCAGCCTGACCGGCCAGTTTCTGCTGGGCCGCAAGTACCTGGAGAACTGGGCCGTGTGGGTGGCGGTGAACCTGTTCAGCATCGCGCTCTTCGCGCACAAGGGCCTGTGGCTGACGGTGGCCCTCTACGCCGTCTTTGCCGTGCTGGCGGTGGCCGGCTGGAAGGCCTGGCGCGAGCGTCTGCATGCCTGAAGGCACGCTGCGCATCGCCCTGCTGGGCGCCGAGAGCACCGGCAAGACCACGCTGGCCGCCGCCCTGGCGCCGCGCCTGGCGCAAGACAGCGGCCTGCGCGTGGCCTGGGTGCCTGAACTGCTGCGTGAGTGGTGCGACAGCGCCGGCCGCACACCCCGGGTGGATGAGCAGGCGGCCATCCTGCGCGGCCAGCATGAACGCATCGAAGCCGCGGCGGCCGAACACGACGTGGTCATCTGCGACACCACGGCCCTGATGACGGCGGTGTACAGCCGCATCGTCTTCGGTGACCGCTCGCTGGACGCCTTGGCCGTGGCCCTACACCGGCGCATGGACCTGACACTGCTGACCGCCATCGACCTGCCCTGGGTGGCCGACGGCCAGCAGCGCGACGGCCCGCAGGTGCGCGTGCCCGTGGACAGCGCGCTGCGCGAACTGCTGGCCAGCAACGGCCTGGCGTGGAGCCTGGTGGCGGGCAGCGGCGCCGCCCGCCTGGAAGCCGCCGTGGACGCCGTGGCGCCACTGCTGCGGCCGGCCAGCAGCGCCGGCAGTGGCCTGTTCAGCCGCCTGGCGGGCCGCGATGCCGAAGCCGCGGCCCAACCCTGGCGCTGCGAGCACTGCGACGACCCGGGCTGCGAACACCGGCTGTTCAGTCGCCGGTAAACCAGCCTACTGAACGGCCCCCGTGCTGGGCGGCTGGTCGCGCCCGGGCGTGAACATCTCGCCCACGTCCACCGCGTCGAAGCGGTACTGCAGGCCGCAGAACTCGCAGCCCACTTCCACCAGACCGCGCTCTTCGATCAGGCCCAGGCTTTCTTCCGGCCCCAGCCCGCGCAACATGTTCTGCACGCGTTCGCGCGAACAGGTGCAGGCGAAGCGCGGGTGCTGCGGCTCGAAAACGCGCACCGTTTCTTCCCAGAACAGGCGGTGCAGGATCTGCTGCGGTTGCAGGGTCAGCAGTTCTTCACGGGTCAGCGTGGCGGCCAGCATCGCGATGCGGTTGTAGGCCTCGCTCAGGCCGATGGCGTCTTCGTTGCGCCGTCCGGCCAGGTTGCCCTCGCCTTCGACCGGCAGGCGCTGGATCAGCAAGCCCGCCGCCACCGTGTCGTCAGCCGCCAGCACCAACCGGGTGTCCAGTTGCTCGGACTGCAGCATGTAGTGCTCCAGCACCTGCGACACCTGTTGCAGCGGTTCGCGTTGGTCGCCGTGCAGCGGCACCACGCCCTGGTAGGGCTGCTGCCCGGGGAACTTGTCTTTGGGGTCCAGCGTGATGGCGCAACGGCCCTGGCCGTGCACGTTCAGCATGGCTTCCAGGTGGGCACCGGCAGGCACATCGCCCACCACCGTGGCGGTGGCGCGAAAGCTCAGTTCGGGCTGCACTTCCACCACCGCCAGCTTCACCGGACCGTCGCCAAAAATCTGCAACACCAGCGCGCCGTTGAACTTGATGTTGGCCTGCATCAAGACGCCGGCGGCAGCCATTTCGCCCAGCAGCATGCGCACCTCGGGCGGGTGCGCGCCCAGGGCCTCGCGGCGGCGCAGCACCTCTTGCCAACTGTCGGTCAGCCGCACCAGCATGCCGCGCACCGGCAGGCCTTCGAAGATGAATTTGAAGACTTCAGACATGCCGCGTCAGCCGATTTTCTTCAGCTGGCTGCGGTGGCGCACCGCGTTGTCAACGTAGTGCGCCGCCGCCATGCGCACGCGCGCCACTTGTTCGGGCGACAGTTCGCGGACGACCTTGGCCGGGCTGCCCAGGATCAGGCTGTTGTCGGGGAATTCTTTGCCCTCGGTGACCACCGACCCGGCGCCCACCAGGCAGTTGCGGCCGATCTTGGCGCCGTTCAGGACGGTGG
>JAYVBO010000270.1:0-8583 GCA_043750435.1 Betaproteobacteria bacterium
TGCCGGGGTCCAGCCCCATCACCACGCGCTTGCCCGCAGGTGCTGCGAGCAGCAGGTCACGCAGGTTGTCGGCAAAGACCTTGATGGCCACCGTTTCCGCCGTTTCGCGCAGGCGGCCGAAGAGGTCGCGCTCCAGGCTCAGGCTGAGCTTGACCTTCCAGGTCCAGGCAACGGTCTTGCGGATCAACGCATCGGCCGGGCGCGAGGCATGACGCCAGCCCAGGTGCTGCGCGATGCGGCCCTCGGCCACGGACACCGAAGGGGTCCCTGCCGGGACCGTGGGCTGCCCGGGCACCACCTCTTCATCGAGAACCAGCTTGGCATCCAGCCACTGCTGCGTGCGGCCGCGAAACACCGCCAGCGCACGATGCGAAGGCACGCTGCGAATCGGCTCGGCGTAGTCGAAGTAGTCGCGGAACTTGGCGGCGTCGGCGTGCTGGCCGTCTTTGCCCGCCACCAGCTGGCTGCGCAGCCGCGCCTCGGCCCACAGCCAGGTGCGCAACTTGCCGACCAGCACCGCGTCTTCGGCCCAGCGTTCGCTGAGCAGGTCGCGCACGCCGTCGAGCACGGCGTAAGCGTCGGCGAAACCGGCGGCGGCCAAGGCGGCTTGTCCGCCTTCATATGCATTCGTGAAGGCTGCGGCCTCGGTGGACGGGTCCAACGTGGGGTCGGCAAACAGCTTGTCGGCCAGCGGTTCCAGACCGGCTTCGCGGGCGATCATGCCTTTGGTGCGGCGCTTTTGCTTGTAGGGCAGGTACAAGTCTTCCAGCTCTTGCTTGGTCGGCGCGGCGTTGATCAGCAGGCGCAGTTCCGGCGTCAGCTTGCCTTGCTCGTCGATGCTCTTCAGCACCGCCTCGCGGCGGTCTTCCAGTTCGCGGATGTAGGACAGCCGGGCTTCCAATTCACGCAGCTGGATGTCGTCCAGGCCGTCCGTCGCTTCTTTGCGGTAGCGGGCGATGAAGGGAACGGTGGCGCCGCCGTCGAGCAATTCAACGGCGGTTAGCACCTGGGCCGGCCGAACCTTCAACTCGGCAGCAATTTGCAGAACGATCTTGTCCAAGGGAGCACGCAGCCCGCAGCGGGCCGCCAGTAGAACGCGGAACCGCGCAGTCTACTGGGCGGGGGCCGTGCCAGCAGCGGCCGCCCGGCCGGCCAGCCAGTCAGCGGCGCCCTGCCCGGCCGCCAGGCCGGTGGCGAAGCAAGCGGTCAGCAGGTAGCCACCGGTGGGCGCTTCCCAGTCCAGCATCTCGCCGGCCGCGAAGACGCCGGGCCGACTCTTCAACATGCCGTGCCCGTCCAGGCCGTCGAAACGCACGCCGCCAGCGGTGCTGATGGCCTCGTCGACAGGCCGCGCGGCGGTCACGGTGATGGGCAGCGCCTTGATGGCCGCCGCCAGTTGCGCCGGGTCGGCCTGGGCTTGCTTGCTGAGCAATTCCCACAGCAAGCCGGTCTTCACGCCCGACAGGTTCAGCCGCGATTTCAGGTGCGTGGCCAGCGAACGCGGGCCGCGCGGGTGGGCCACTTCGCGCTGCACCCATTCCAGACTGCGCGCGGGCAGCAGGTCAAGCAGGAAGGTGGCCGAACCGGCCGCCGCGATGCGGTCGCGCAGGGCCGCCGACGCGGCGTAAATCAGGCTGCCTTCCACGCCCTTGGCCGTGACGACGAATTCGCCCGGCTGGCGCCAGCCTTCAAATTCGATGGCCACCGACTTCAGCGGTTCACCGGCGTAGCGCGAACTGAAGCGTTCGCTCCAGATCGACTCGAAGCCGCAGTTCGACGGCTGAAGCGGCGCCAGCGGCACGCCCTGTGCGGCCAGCCAGGGCCACCAGGCGCCGTCGGAACCCAGGCGCGACCAGCTGGCGCCGCCCAGGGCCAGCACGGTGGCGGCGGGCGTGGCTTGCACAGCGCCGGCGGGGCCGTCGAATTGCAGCGCGCCGTCGGCTGCCCAGCCCGTCCAGCGGTGGCGCATGTGGAAGCGCACGCCCTGCACGCGCAGGCGGTGCAGCCAGGCGCGCAGCAGCGGCGCGGCTTTCATGTCCTGCGGGAAGACGCGGTTGGAACTGCCGACGAAGGTGGCGATGCCCAGGCCTTCGGACCAGGCCCGCAGCGCGTCGGGCCCGAAGTGGCGCAGCAGCGGCTCCAGCGCGGGCGCCGCAGCGGCGTAGCGCGGCAGGAAGCGCTCGAAATCTTCAGCGTGGGTCAGGTTCAAACCGCCCTTGCCGGCGAGCAGGAATTTGCGGCCCACCGAGGGCATGGCGTCGTAGAGATCGACGCTGAGGCCCCGCTGGACCAGGGCTTCGGCGGCCATCAGGCCGGCAGGGCCGCCGCCGATGACGGCGACCGCAGAGGGAGCAACAACAGATTCAGGGGACATCGGCTGACTCTACGCGAGCCTGGGCAGCACCCGGAGATCACCGTTTCGGTGCATCGATCTGGCCAACCTTTGCATTGCGCCGCTTTGCAGTGCATTTCTGCGCACCAAAGAAGGAACGCAAATTGCTTGCAGTGGTGCGCCACAAAGTCCGAACCGGTGCGCACGCACCAATCACAAACACCATTCCGCAAGGAGACTGCTTTGGAACACGTCAAGCAAGGTACCGACGCCTTGTTCATCCTGTTGGGCGCCATCATGGTGCTGGCCATGCACGCCGGCTTTGCCTTCCTGGAACTGGGCACCGTGCGCAAGAAAAACCAGGTCAACGCCCTGGTCAAGATCCTGGTCGACTTCTCGGTCTCTACCGTGACCTATTTCTTCGTTGGCTACGCCGTGGCCTACGGCGTGAGTTTCATGACCGGCGCGCCGACCTTGGCCGAGCGCAACGGCTACGAGCTGGTGAAGTTCTTCTTTCTGCTGACCTTCGCGGCGGCCATACCGGCCATCGTGTCGGGCGGCATCGCCGAGCGCGCCCGCTTCGGGCCGCAACTGATCGCCACGGCGGCGCTGGTCGGCCTGTTCTACCCCTTGCTGGAAGGCGTGGCCTGGAACCAGAAGTTCGGCCTGCAGGCCTGGTTGAAGGCCACCACCGGCGCCGAATTCCACGACTTCGCGGGCAGCGTGGTGGTGCACGCCTTTGGCGGCTGGGTGGGCCTGGTGGCCGTGCTGCTGCTGGGCGCCCGCGCCAACCGCTACCGCAAGGACGGCGGCATCAGCGCGCACCCGCCGTCGAGCATCCCCTTCCTGGCGCTGGGCGCCTGGGTGCTGGCTGTGGGCTGGTTCGGCTTCAACGTGATGAGCGCACAAACCATCGACAAGATTTCCGGCCTGGTGGCCGTGAATTCCTTGATGGCCATGGCCGGCGGCACGCTGGCTGCCGTGGTGGCTGGGCGCAACGACCCAGGCTTCGCCTACAACGGCCCGCTGGCCGGCCTGGTGGCGGTGTGCGCGGGTTCAGACGTGATGCACCCGGCCGGCGCGCTGGTGGTGGGCGCGGTGGCCGGCGCGGTCTTCGTCACCATGTTCACGCTGACACAGAACCGCTGGAAGATCGACGACGTGCTGGGCGTGTGGCCGCTGCACGGCTTGTGCGGCGCCTGGGGCGGCCTGGCCTGTGGCATCTTCGGCAGCACGGCGCTGGGCGGCACCGGCGGCGTCAGCCTGGTGGCCCAGTTGATCGGCACGCTGCTGGGCGTGGCCTGGGCCCTGCTGGCCGGCTTGCTGGTCTACGGCGGCATCCGCCTGTTCACCCCGCTGCGGCTGAGCATTGAAGAAGAGTACGACGGCGCCGACCTGTCCATCCACAAGATCGGCGCCACGCCCGAGCGTGAAGTGAGCTGGTGACGGCGGCGGCGTAAGAACGGCCGCAGCCCGCCCGACTCAGGGCTACTGGAGGCTGATGATGACCCTGCTGATTCGACCGTTGCGCGCCCCAGCGCTGCTGCTTGGCCTGGCATTTGGCCTTTTGATGGCGCTGGCGGCACAGGCCGCAAGCGCTGCGCAGGCCGCAGCGGCATGCACGGCGGCCTCAGGCGCCCACCCACCCACCGTGGTGGAGCTGTACACCTCGGAAGGCTGCAGTTCCTGCCCGCCGGCCGACCGCTGGTTGTCCACCTTGAAGGGCCGGCCCGACGTGCTGGCGCTGGCCTTCCACGTCACCTACTGGGACCGCCTGGGCTGGCCCGACCGCTACGCCACACCCGAGGCCACTGCGCGCCAGCGTGAACTGGCGCGGCTGGCGGGCAGCTCGCAGGTCTACACGCCGCAGGTGCGTGTCGATGGGCGTGACTGGAAGATCTGGCCAAAGTTGCCGGCTCCGGCCGCCGACAGCGCCATCAGCGTGGTCCTGCAGCGCGAAGGCGAAACCGTCACCGCGCAAATTGCCGCCACACCCGGCAAGGCGGGCCTGCGCGCAGGCTATTGGGCGGTGCTGGAAGACGGCCATCAAAGCGCGGTGAAGGCCGGTGAAAACGCTGGCGAAACGCTGCGCCACGACCACGTCGTGCGCCTGGTCCAGCCGGTGGCCAACTGGGCCGCCAGCACGCCGCTGCGCGTGCAGTTGACGGTGGCGCGCGGCGACCCGGCCTACCCGCGCCGGGTGGTCTTCGTCGTCACCGACGCAGCCACCGCCCAGCCGCTGCAGGCCGTCGCGCTGCGGTGTTAATGCGCACCGGGCGGCCTGCCGCTCGCGGTGGGCTCAAGGTCAGCCACGCGGGGCCGACAAACCCGGCATGCCTCCGTCCCCGATAGCTGATGTTGCCGACCCGGCCCTTGTGCCCCTGTGGGTCTGGTTGACACTGTCGGTCTTGTCGATCCTCATTGCGGGGCTGCTCTGGCAGCTCTGGCGCCTGCACCGACGCATGGTTGCAGACCGCGCACGCCACCAAGCGCCGTCCGGGGTTTCGGGCCTGATGCGGCGCGAAGACTTCGAACGGGCCCTGGAAGAAGCAGCGGCTCGCTGCGACCGGCAGTCCAGCACGCTCTGCGTGCTGCTGGTGAATCTGGACAACCTCGATGATCTCAACCAGGGCTACGGCCATCAGCAGGCCGATGCGCTGATTGCCGACGCCGCGCAGCGCCTGCTTGGGCTGTGCGGGCCGGGCATGCACATGGCCCGGCTGGGGGGCGTCGACTTCGCCCTGCTGGCACCGGCCGACGAGGCCGGCGCCTGTGCCCTGGCGGCGCGCCTGTGTTTGGGTTTGTCGCGTCCCCTGTTCCCGGTGCCAGGCCGCGCCGATGCGTCCATGAGCTGCTCCATCGGCCTGGCCGTCTACCCGCGTCATGGCGCACGCCAGCGCATGGTCGACCATGCCAGCACGGCCATGCGCCAGGTCAAGCGGGCGGGCGGCAGTGACTACATGGTCTTCGACCCCAAGGCTTCGGTGAACCACCGCGAGCAGGCTGAACTGTTGGCCGACTTGCGGCAGGCGGTGGCCCGGGGTGAGTTGGAGCTGTACTACCAACCCAAGGTGGATGCACGCAGCCTGCAGTTCACGGCCGCCGAGGCCCTGTTGCGCTGGCACCATCCGCGCCGCGGCATGATCAGCCCCGCGCTCTTCATACCGATGGCCGAGCGCTACGGCCTGATCGGCATCATCGGCAACTGGGTCATCGACGACGCCGCCCGACAGGCCGCCGCTTGGCGCGCCGTCGGCCTGCGCATGCGGGTTGCGATCAACATTTCGGCCTACCAGATGCGCCAGGATGATTTGGTCGACCGCATAGAAGCCGCGCTGTCACGGCACAAGCTGCAGCCGGGCCGCTTCACCTGCGAAATCACCGAATCGGTGGCCATGGAAGACACCCGCGTGACCCAGCGCAGCTTCGAGCGCATGCGCCAGGCCGGCCTGCATGTGTCCATCGACGACTTCGGCGTGGGCCAGGCCAGCTTGTCCTATCTGCGCCGCCTGCCCGCAGCCGAACTGAAGATCGACGCGTCCTTTGTGCAGGACCTGGAGACCAGCGCTGACGCCCGTTCGATCATCGACGCTGTGGTGCGCCTGGCGCACGCGCTGGGCCTGAAGGTGGTCGCCGAGGGCGTGGAAACAGAACGTCAGCGTGACCTGCTGGTTGAGATGCGCTGCGACGAACTGCAAGGCTTTCTGTTCGCCCGGCCCATGGCGGCGAAAGCCCTGACCGCGATGGCTTCATTGGACAGCGACAGCAAGCACCAGAATGCAGCCCAGGGTTTCAAGGCTTCGCTGTTCCAGGAGACGGCGTCGCTGGACATCTAAGCCCGGGCGCGCTCAGGCCTGGACTTCGCCGCGCAACTGCGCCCGCAGGCGCTGCCCGATTTCCGGCTTGACGTGAAACGGGTCGGTGGGGTTGCGCAGCGTCACGATGTCTTCCAGCCGGGTCTGCACGCCGGCCAGCGCGTGCGGGTGGCTGAAGACGTAGAAGCGGTTAGCGTCCATCGCGTCGAAGACGTATTGCGCCACCTGGGCGGCCGTCAACTTGCCGCGCGTGACGGCCTGGTCGCCCATGGCCCGGGCGATCAACTGGCTGCGCGTGGCGGCCACGTCTTCCCGAAATTCAGCCGGCCGGTTGCGTTCGCTCTGGTGGATGCCGGTGGGCACGAAGTAGGGGCACAGCACGTGGGCATGGACCTGTTCGGTGACCAGTGCCAGGTCTTGGTACAGGGTCTACTCATGGCCACCACGGCGTGCTTGGTGACGTTGTAGACGCCCATGTTCGGCGCGTTCAACAGGCCGGCCATGCTGGCGGTGTTGACGATGTGGCCCACAAAGGCCGGGTCGGCCTCGGCAGCGGCCAGCATCATCGGCGTGAAGACGCGCACGCCGTGGGCCACGCCCATCAGGTTCACGCCGACCACCCATTCCCAGTCCTTCAGCGTGTGTTCCCAAATCAAGCCGCCCGCGCCCACGCCGGCGTTGTTGAAGAAGAAGCTGGGCGCGCCGTAACGCTGCAGCGTGGCTGCGCCCAGGGCTTCGAATTCAGCGGCCTTGGCCACGTCGATCTGGAAAGGCAGCACGCTGGCGCCGTGGGCTTGGGCGATGGCCGCGATCTCGGGCACGGCCTTGTCAAGTGCAGCCAGCTGCACGTCGGCCATCACCACATTCATGCCACGGCCGGCGGCGATGCGGCTGGCTTCCAGGCCGAAGCCCGATGCGGCGCCGGTGATGACGGCGGTCTGGCGTTGGGTGGTGTCGTTGTTCATGTTGTCTCCGGTTTGATCTGGAAGCCGCGGCGCGGGAAATGCACGTGCAAGCGGCCGGCGCGTTCGTCGTGGCGCGCCAGTACCACTTCGTCGGCGCTCAGGCCGACCAGCGTGCCGGCCACCGGGTCCATGCCGTAGTCGGTGGGGGTGACGGTGACGGCCTGCCCAGCTTCGAAACCCAGGCCGGGCTGCACGGCCGCCGGCGCGTGCGCAGTGGCGGCCTTGGCGACGGCCAAGGCCTGTTCGCTGCTGAGCGGTTCGAAGCTGCCGTGACCGAAAGCCAGCACCCGGTCCAGCCAGGCCGACAGCTGCGCCGGAATGATCTCGGCCAGCGCGCCGGCGCGGCGCAAATACCAGCAGCAATGCGCCACCGCGAAGTCGGCGATGGACGCCTCAAAGCCCAGCAGCCAGGGCCGGCCGTCGGCCAACTGAGCGTCCAGGCTGGCCAGATAGCCCTGCAGATGGACGGTGGCGTCGGCCGCCGTCAGGCGTTTCATGCTGGCGGTGAAAGGCGCGCGGTCGGCAGCGAAGGCCTTCAGCACTTCGGACGGCGCACCCTTGAAGATGATGGCCGCGCCGGCCGGCTGCATGGCGTAGGGGATGACAGTCCAGAACAGCGTGCTGTCGGCCCACTGCGCCAGCAGCGGCGCCAGGGGCTGGTTGGTCGGGAACAGCAATGGGGACCCCGTGGCAGCCGGCGCGCGCGCTTCCAGCACCTGCGCGATCAGCGCGGTGTCGCAATAGATGTCGGCGCCGATTTGCAGGATGGGCGTCTTGCGGTAGCCGCCGGTCAGCGCGGTGACATCGGGCTTGGGCATGATCACCGGCACCTTCACCGACAGCCATTTCAAGCGCTTGTAACCCAGCATCAGCCGGATCTTTTCGGCGAAGGGTGAGCCGTCGTAGTGGTGCAGGATGAGAGCAGGGTTCAGCGTGTCCATCAGCTTGTCTCCTCGGGCATCGCCCGGTTGATGAGAGCGGCCAGATCGTGGCCCGAAGGCAGCAGGCCATAGATGTCGCTGGCCTGTGCCAGTCGCGCGTCGCAGAAGGCGTCGAACACGGCGCTGGGCGCCTGGCGGTGCAGCAGGCTGGCCTGCAGCAGCAGTGCCACCTCGCGCGCCAAGCCGCGCGCTTGGGCTTCGGCGGTGATGCCGCCGATGCGCAACAGCACGGCGCCGGCGGCACGGTCGAAAGCGCGGTTCGCGCCACGGGCCGGGCCGAATTCATATTCCAGCGCAGGCGCTACATCGGCGCCGCGCAAGGCCCGCAGCAGGTCCAGCGCCATGATGTTGCCGGCGCCTTCCCAGATGCTGTTCAGCGGCATCTCGCGGTAGATGCGGGCCAACACGCCTGCGCCCGCCGCTTCCACATAGCCGTTGCCGCCCAGGCATTCCATCGCTTCTTGGGCGTAGCCGCTGCCACGCTTGCAGATCCAGAATTTGGCGACCGGTGTCAGCAGGCGGCGCATCAC
>JAYVBO010000271.1:0-8579 GCA_043750435.1 Betaproteobacteria bacterium
CCGGCCATCATGCGCCCCCCGAGTCCGCGTCATTTGATCTGCAGCAAATCGATGCTGCACTGCCGCAATCGGCGGTGCAGGCATGCGGATCAGCGAGCCCGCCGCGCCTCAGTTTGCAACGGCCGTCTGCCGGTTGCTGGCGTTGCCTTCCAGTTGCGGCGTCTGCGCGAATTTGCCGGCCATGGCGGTGCGCATCTTGGCCACCACCGCTTTGCGTGACAGCTGGTTCTGCGTGGCGTTCATGGTCTGCACGAAGTAGTAGGTGAAGGCGCCGTTGTAGCGGCCGCTGAAGTAGGCGTCGGCGCTGGTTTCGTTGGACTTGCAGCCGGCCCACAAGATCTGGTTGGTGGCCGGGTTCAGGTCGGCCGCGCGGTCTTTGCCCGCCTTCACCGTTTTCTTGGCGGCCGGCACCTCGGCTTCACGCCGCGCCGCGCGCTGCAGCGTGAAGCCGCGCACCTTCTTCTGCTTCACCGCGCCCTGCAATTCGCCGGCCGGCGGCGCCACATAACGCGGGCGTGGTGCGTGCAGGCCGAATTCGGCGCCGCGCAGGCCGGTGCCGGAATGGCAGGTGTCGAGATAGACCTCGAGCAGCACGCCGGTGGGCACCTGCTGGAAGAGGTCGTGCAGTTCGTCGTCGCTGATGATGTGCGCCGGGTCCCACATATTGCCCTTCTGGGCGATGTCGGCGGGCACGAAGGCCTCGTCCATGCCCTCGGGTTCGTCGCCGCTGGTGTCGGCCATCTGCGTGCCGTGTGACGACAGGCTGAACAGCAGGTAGCTGATCTTGCCGGCCTTGGCGTCGGCCACCGCCGATTTCAGCTGGGCCATGATGGCGGCCTTGGTGGCCTGGGCGTCGGTCAGGGTCACGACCTCGGTGGCTTTGAAGCCCAGCATGCCCTTGCACAGGGCGGCCATGTCTTTGGCGTCGTTGACGCAACCCTGCAGCGTGAACTGCGCGTAGTTGGCGAATTTGTTGATGCCGACGCAGATTGCTTTCTTGGCCATGGGTCCACTCCTGTGTGCTTGTAGGGGCGGCCATGTTCGCGCGGTGTCGGGCGCCGCGCCATCCCTAGCGCGGTGGAACAGCCTAGAGGTCGACGCGGCTGCCGGGGGCTGGCGCTTCCACAGGCCAGCCCGGCAGCGCGTCGCGGTCGGTTGCCAGCATCGCCTGCGCGGCATCGTCCAGCACGCGGCGCGAAGGGCCCGGGCTGCAGGTTGCGCTCGCGCGCCTCGCGCCCGCCCTGGTGCATGCCGCAATCCACCCGGAAACGCAGGCCCTCGCTTGTCAGGTGTCGGACCCGGCCCGTTGCGCGCGGTAGATGCCGCGATGCCCCGAGCCCACATAGCTGACCACGCAGGCCACGATGGCGTAGACGCCGATGTCGGCGCCGAAGATCTCGATGGCCATCAGGGTACAGGCCAGCGGCGTGTTCGCCGCACCGGCAAACACCGCCACGAAACCCAGGGCGGCCAGCAAGGCCACCGGCAGGTGCAGCAGTGGGGCCAGCGCATTGCCCAGCGTGGCGCCTATGGCCAACAACGGCGTCACCTCGCCGCCCTTGAAGCCGCTGGCCAGCGACACCACGGTGGCCAGCAGCTTGACTGCGAAGTCCCAGGGCGGCTGCGCCTGCTGGAAGGCTTGCGTGATCAAGGGCAGGCCCAGGCCGGCGTAGCGCCAGCCGTCCAGCCCGAACAGCGCCAGCGCGATGACGGCGCCGCCGATCAGTGCGCGCAGCGGGCTGTAGGGCACCCGGCGTTTGAAGGCGGCGGTGAGGCGGTGGGTGGCGCCCGCGAAGACCAAGCCGACCAGGCCGAAGACACCGCCGGCCAGCAGCACCGCCGTCAGGTTCCACACCGACAGCGGCGGCACCACGCCGGCCGACAGGTGCAGGTGGTGCGCGCCCCAGAAGGTGGCGGTCTGGTCGGCCACGATGGCGGCCACCACGCAGGCGAAGAGCGCGTCATAACGCAGGCGGCCGATGGCCAGCACCTCCAGCGCGAACACGGTGCCGGCCAGCGGGGTGCCGAAGGCCGAGGCGAAGCCGGCGCTGATGCCGGCCATCAGCAAGATGCGCCGGTCTTCACGTTGCAGCTTCAGCAGGTGGGTGATCTGGTCGGCCAGCGCGCCGCCCATCTGCACGGCTGTGCCCTCGCGGCCCACCGAGGCGCCGAACAGGTGCGACACCATGGTGCTGATCAAGATCAGCGGCGCCATGCGCAGCGGAATGACGCGTTGCGGGTCGTGGATTTCGTCGATCAGCAGGTTGTTGCCGGCTTCCACCTGCTGGCCGATGCGCAGGTAGACCCAGGCCACGCCGAAGCCGGCCAGCGGTAACAGCCCGACGATCCAGCGGTGGGCCTCGCGGCTGGCGGTGGCCACGTCCAGGCTGTACAGAAACAGGGCTGACGCCGAGCCGGCCAGCGTGCCCACGGCGGTGGCCAGCAGCAGCCACTTGGTGACGTGCGGCAGCAAGGCCAGCGCGGGGGTGTTCTTGGGGGGCATCGTCAGCGCCGCAGCGGCTGCTGCGGGCGGTTCGCGGCGGCACGGTACCGCCTGCGAAACCAGTATATCGACGGGGTGCCCGGTCTACCGACCGTGCGGGTCGCGCGTCAGCGCGTGCGCGGCTTCGGCAGGCCCCTGCGGGCGGCGCTGACGCCATCGGGCAGCGCCAGCCCGGCAGGCAGCTTGAAGCGGGCGACTTCGTTCACCAGGACGTGGGCCTGGTCACGCATGTCCGAAGCGGCCGCCGCGGTTTCTTCCACCAGCGCGGCGTTCTGCTGGGTCATGCGGTCCAGTTCCTGCACCGCCTGGCCGATTTGGGCTACGCCCAGGCTTTGTTCACGGGCCCCCGTGGCCACTTCACCGAGCAGGTGGTCCACCCGCTGCGACGAGGCCACGATGTCGGCGATGGTCACGCCGGCCTGGCGCACGATGCCGGTGCCGGTTTCGACCTGCTCGACGCTGCTGCCGATCAGCGTCTTGATTTCCCGCGCCGCGTCGGCGCTGCGCCGGGCCAGCATGCGCACCTCGCTGGCCACCACCGCGAAGCCGCGGCCTTGCTCGCCGGCGCGCGCCGCTTCAACCGCAGCGTTCAGGGCCAGGATGTTGGTCTGGAAGGCGATGCCGTCGATGGTGCCGATGATTTCGGCAATGCGGGCTGACGCGCTGCGGATGCCGTCCATGGTCTGCGCCACGTCTTTCATCACGCGGCCACCGGTGGCCGCCGTCTCGGCGTTGTGGCGGGCCATCGACGACGCCTCCTGGGTGTGGTCGGCGGTGACCTTCACCGTTGCGGCAATCTCTTCCATCGCCGAGGCCGACTGTTCCAGATTGGCCGCCGTTTGCTCGGTGCGCGCCGACAAGTCCATGGCGCCGCTGGCGATTTCGCTGCTGGAATGGACGATTTCTTCGCTGGAGCGCCGCACCCGCATCACCATCTCGCGCAGCGACGACTGCATGGCGATGAGCTCGGTCATCAGCTGGGCCGCCTCGTCGCGGCCCCAGGGCGACGGCGACGTGGTCAGGTCACCAGCTGTCATGGCGCGCAGATGCCGCCGTGTTTCGCGCAGGCCGCCGTCCATCACGCGGTAGAAGGACAGGAAGAGGTAGCCGGCCAGCAGCAGCGCCGCCGCCACGATGCCCGCCACCCAGCTGGCGCGCTGCACCACCTCGTCGTGCAGGTCGCCGGTGTAGACGCCCGAGCCGACCACCCAGCCCCAGGGCGCAAAGCCCATCACATAGGACATCTTGTCCACCGGCAGAGTCTGGCCGGGCCGGGGCCACTGGTAGGCGACAAAGCCCTTGCCATGCTGCTGCACCTCGGTCACAAAAGCCTTGAACAGGGCCAGTCCGTTGGGGTCTTTCAGGCCGCTGACGTCGGTGCCGTTCAGCTCGGGTTTGATGGGGTGCATCAGCACGCGCGGCTGCATGTCATTGACCCAGAAATACTCGCCGCCGTCGTAGCGCAGGGTGGCCAGCGCACGCAGGGCCAATTGCTGGGCTTCGTCGCGCGGCAGCTTGCCGGCCGCCTCTTGGCCCTGCGCCCAGGCGATCAGGCCGTGGGCCACTTCCACGTGCTGGCGCGTGGCATCCAGGCGGCCCTGCAGGGCCTGCGCGTACTGCGCTTGCATCTGCCAGGCCAGCAGCGCCAACAAGGGCAGCGTGAACGACAAGGAAATGATCAGCGCCTTGGCCACGAAGGGAATCTGCCGGAACAGGCGCACGCCTGGCGCCCAGATGCCGTGGTGGCTGAAAAAACCCTCAGGGGTTCGGTCGGCGCGGGGGTCGGGATAGCGATGGCTCGAGTCGCTGCGGCTGGCTGTGGACAAAGGGTTCCCCTGGCTGCTGTTGTTCCCCCTATTTCGGCGACACCTTCGTGGTGCTTGAGCTCATTCAGTCAAAAGTGATCCGATTGGGTGCAAAACAGCCGGGCTGGCTGTATTTGCTAGGAGATCAGCTTCGCTCGTACCAGCCCTTGGTCGAGTTGACGACCTTGACCACCAGCAGCATCACCGGCACTTCGATCAGCACGCCCACCACCGTGGCCAGTGCGGCACCCGACTCGAAGCCAAACAGGCTGATGGCGGCGGCCACGGCCAGCTCGAAGAAGTTGCTGGCGCCGATGAGCGCCGACGGGCAGGCCACGTCGTGCGCTTCACCCAGGCGGCGGTTCAGCCAGTAGGCCAGGCCCGAGTTGAACAGCACCTGGATCAGGATAGGCACGGCCAACATGGCGATGACCAGCGGCTGCTCGATGAGGGCCTTGCCCTGGAAGGCGAACAGCAGCACCAGGGTGGCCAGCAGCGCGCTGATGGACCAGGGGGCCAGGCGTTCCAGCATGGCGTCCAGCTCGGCGGGCACGCGCCGCAGCAGCACCCGCCGCCAGCCCTGCGCCAGCAGCACCGGGATGACGATGTAGAGCACCACCGAGGTGACCAGCGTGGCCCAGGGCACGGTGATGGCCGACAGCCCCAGCAGCAGCGCCACGATGGGCGCGAAGGCAAACACCATGATGGTGTCGTTCAACGCCACCTGCGACAGCGTGAACAGCGGGTGGCCGCCGGTCAGCCGGCTCCATACGAAAACCATGGCCGTGCAGGGCGCTGCGGCCAACAAGATCAACCCGGCCACATAGCTGTCGGCCTGCCCCGCCGGCAGGTAGGGCGCGAAGACATGGCGGATGAAGATCCAGCCCAGCAGGGCCATCGAAAAGGGCTTCACGGCCCAGTTGACGAAGAGCGTCACACCGATGCCGCGCCAGTGGCGTTTCACCTGGCCCAGTGCGCCGAAATCAACGCGCAGCAGCATCGGGATGACCATCACCCAGATCAGCAGCCCGACAGGCAAATTGACCTTGGCGAATTCCATGCGGCCAACGGCCTGCACCGGCCCGGGCAGCAACTGCCCCAGCGCGATGCCGACGACGATGCACAGCAAGACCCACAGGCTGAGGTAGCGTTCGAAGCGGTTCATGGTCAGCGCGTGCCGATGGCGCGAACTTCGCGCTGCAGCGCCTGCTGCTCCAGCGTGGCGAGCAGGGCAGCTGGCAGGGCCAGCATCAACTCGATGCGGCGTTTCAGGATCAGTGCGGTGTCCCAGAAAGCCTGGGCCTTTTCATCGTCGCTGCCCGCGCAGGCCGAAGGGTCGGCCACGCCCCAGTGCGCGGTGGTCGGTTTGCCGGGCCAGACCGGGCAGACCTCACCGGCGGCGTTGTCGCACACGGTGATGATGAAGTCCAACAGTGGCGCGCCGGGCCGGTCGAATTCCGCCCAGTCCTTGCTGCGATAGCCGGCGCTGGGGATGCCCATGCGTTCCAGCGTGCTCAAGGCGTACGGGTTGATGCGCCCGCTGGGCGTGCTGCCGGCCGAATAGCCCACGAAGCGGCCGTGGCCCAGGCTGTTCATCAAGCCCTCGGCCAACACGGAACGCGCCGAGTTGTGGGTGCAGACGAAGAGCACGTTGTAGACCTTGGCGGGCGGGTGGCTCATGCGGGGCTCCGAGAGTAAGTGTGGGTGTCGTGATGGGGGATCAGCGCGCTGTGCAAGCCGGCGGCGCAGCCAGATCGCAAGCCGCGTCGGCACCCTGGCAGCAATGGGCCGTCAGGTAGGCCAACAAGGCGTTCATGTGTTCCATGCAGGGTCGGTAGTTCAGGCGCCGGCCGTCGCGCTCCTGGGTCACCAGGCCGGCTGCCAGCAGCTCTTTCAGGTGGAAGGAAAGTGTCGATGCCGGCACGTCCAGCGTGGCGCTAAGGTCGCCCGGCGTCAGGCCTTGCGGCCCCGCGTTGATCAGCGCACGAAAGACGCGCAGCCGCATGCCCTGCGCCAGCGCAGCCAGGGCGCTGACCGCCGCGTCTTCGGCCATCGCCGTGCGCCCCCGGGTCTTGTTTCGCTTCGTCATTTCCATGATTGTCGAATGATAAGCCGGCTTTGTGACAGCGCGGTGACGGCGCAGGCCGTCACGAAACGGCAGTCAGGTCACCGGCGCCGGGTTGAAAAGCACCAGCGCGTTGTGCAGCTTCCAGCGTTCGGCCCAGGTCTGCTTGCGGCCGCTGGCCACTTCCAGCATCAGGCGAAAGAGTTCCCAGCCGACGTCTTCGATGCTGGCCGTACCGTCGGCGATGGTGCCGGCGTTGACGTCCATCAGGTCGTGCCAGCGTCGCGCCAGGTCGCTGCGCGTGGCCACCTTGATGACGGGCACGGCGGCCAGGCCGTAGGGCGTGCCGCGGCCGGTGGTGAAGACGTGCAGGTTCATGCCGGCGGCCAGTTGCAACGTGCCGCAGATGAAGTCGCTGGCCGGCGTGGCGGCGTAGCTCAGGCCGCGCTGGTCGCTGCGCAGCTTTTCGCCTGGCGCCAGCACATGCTGAATGGCGGCGCTGCCGCTCTTGACGATGGAACCCATGGCCTTTTCGACGATGTTGCTCAGGCCGCCGGCCTTGTTGCCTGGCGTGGTGTTGGCGCTGCGGTCCACGCTGCCGCGCTGCAAATAGGCGTCGTACCAGGCCATCTCGCGGATCAGCGCCTGCGCAATCTCGGGCGTGGCGGCGCGGGCCGTCAGCTGCGCAATACCGTCGCGCACCTCTGTGGTTTCGCTGAACATCACGCGGGCCCCGGCGCGCACCAGCAGGTCGGTGCAAAAGCCCACCGCCGGGTTGGCGGTGACGCCGCTGAAGGCGTCGCTGCCGCCGCACTGCACGCCCACCACCAGCTCGCTGGCCGGCACGGTTTCCCGGCGGCGCGCGTTCAGGCGTTGCAGGTGCACATCGGCCTGGCGCACGATGGCGTCGACCATGCTCATGTAGCCCACGTGCGCGTCGTCTTGCAGGCAGGTCACATCGAGTGCGCCGCCTGCGGCGCCGCGTGCATCCAGCGGCGCGCCGGCCGGCCGGCGTTCATCGGCAATGGCAAAGCTGCCCGGCGGCAGCAGGCGTTCGGGCTGCAGCTTTTCGCAACCCAGGCTGACCACCATCACCTCGCCGCCGAAATTGGGGTTCAGGCTGATGTTGCGCAGCGTGCGGATGGGCACCACGGCGTCGGGTGCGTCGATGGCCACGCCGCAGCCGTAACCGTGTTCCAGCGCCACCACGCCGTCCACCTGCGGGTAGCGCGGCAGCAGCTCGGCGCGGATGCGCTGCACGGCCGCTTCCGTCACCCCGGCCACGCACTGCACGGTCTGGGTGATGGCCAACAGGTTGCGCGTACCCACCGAGCCGTCGGCGTTGCGGTAGCCCTGGAAGGTGTAGCCGGTCAGCGGCGTTTGCGGCGGCGCGGGCCGGGTGGCCATGGGCAGGCCTTCAAGGCCGCGCGCGGCGGGCATCTGCAGCAGGCGTTCATGCACCCAGCATCCGGCGGCGATGTCTTTCACCGCCAGGCCGATGGGGATGCCGTAGCGCAGCACAGCCGCGCCGGCGGCGATGTCCACCAGCGCCACCTTGTGGCCTTGCGGCACGCGGTCCAGCAGCACCAGGCCGGGCGTCAAGCTGCCGGCGGCAGACCCCAGCACGGTGCCAGCCTCCAGCCCGCCGTCGTTGGCCACGATGGCGACGTTGTCGCTGTCGTGCATGCGGATGGTTAGCGGCGGGCGAGGGGTGCTCGTGTTCATGGGGCTGGCGGCATGTCGATGACGATGGCGCGGAAGTCGTTCACATTGGTCAGCGTCGGGCCGGTGACGACGGCGTCGCCCAAGGCGCCGAAAAAGCCGTGGCCGTCGTTGTTGTCCAGGCTGGCGCGCGGTGATGTGCCCAGCGCCCAGGCACGGGCCAGGGTGTCGGGTGTGATGCAGGCGCCGGCAATTTCTTCCTGGCCGTCCACGCCGTCGGTGTCACCGGCCAGCGCGTGCACGCCGGGCAGGCCGTCCAGCGCCAGCGCCATCGCCAACAGGCATTCCACGTTGCGCCCGCCGCGCCCTTTGCCGCGCACGGTGACCGTGGTTTCGCCGCCCGACAGCAGCACGCAGGGCGCGCTGAAAGGCTGGCCGCGCAGCGCCACTTGCCGTGCGATGCCGGCCAGCGTCTTGCCCAGATCGCGCGCTTCGCCTTCCAGGCTGTCGCCCAGGATGTGCGGCGTGACGCCGGCCGCACGCG
>JAYVBO010000272.1:0-3699 GCA_043750435.1 Betaproteobacteria bacterium
CGGTGCTCAACCGTGCGCCCGGTGATCAGGCCCAAGGTGCCCTTGCGTGACCAGCCGACCAGCAAAGGCCAGCCCAGTCCGCACAGCTCAGCCTGGCGCTGCAGCAGCGCCAGATTGTGTTCAGGCCGCTTGGCGAAGCCGATGCCCGGATCGATGGCGATGCGCTCGCGCGCCACACCGGCCGCTTCCACGGCCAGCGCGCGTTCACGCAGGGAATCGCGCACCTCGATCAGCACGTCGCCGTAATGGGCCAGGGCCTGCATGGTGTCCGGCTCGCCCTGCATGTGCATGAGGCAGACGCCCACCTGCGGATGGGCCGCCACGCAGGCCAGCGCACCCGGCCTGCGCAAGGCGCGCACGTCGTTGACGATGTCCACGCCCAGCGCCAGCGCTTCGGCCATCACGCGCGGCGAACTGGTGTCCACCGAGACCGGCACGCCCAGCGTGACGGCGGCTTGCAGCACCTGCAAAACGCGCTGCAACTCGCCCGCCTCTCCGGGGGCGATTGAGCCGGGCCGAGTCGATTCACCGCCGATGTCGAGCAGGTCGGCGCCTTCCCTGACGAGCTGCTCGCAATGGGCGATGGCAGCCCCGGCCGCGGCATGTTGCCCGCCGTCGGAAAAAGAATCGGGCGTGGCATTCACGATGCCCATCACGCGGGGGCGTGACAGGTCGATGCGATACCGCGTGGTTTGCCAATGCATCAGCGTGCCTCGGAAACAGAAAGCGGGGCCGCAGCCCCGCTCAAAAACAGCCAGTACCGGTGACCGATGTCAGGCGGCAGCCGGCGCACTGTCGGTGCCGACAGGCGCTGCCGGACCACCCGGCGTCTTGCTTGCCGATGGCGTCCAGTCTTTCGGCGGCCGTGGTGGCTTGCCGTTCATGATGTCGTCGATCTGCTCGGCATCGATGGTTTCCCATTCCAGCAGGGCATGCGCCATGGCGTGCATCTTGTCCTTGTTCTCTTCGATGAGCTTGCGGGCGATGCCGTACTGCTCGTCAATGATGCGCCGGATCACGCCATCGACCTTGCGCATGGTGTCTTCCGACATGCTGGTGGTCTTGGTGACGCTGCGACCCAGGAAGATTTCGCCCTCGTTCTCGGCATAGACCATGGGGCCCAGCTCGTCGGTCATGCCGTAGCGGGTGACCATGTCGCGGGCGATGGCCGTGGCCCGCTCGAAGTCATTCGATGCACCGGTCGTCATCTGGTTCATGAAGACTTCTTCGGCGATACGGCCGCCGAAGAGCACGCTGATCGTCGACAGCATGCGCTCCTTGTCCAGGCTGTAGCGGTCGCCTTCGGGCAACTGCATCGTCACGCCCAGGGCGCGGCCACGCGGGATGACCGTCACCTTGTGCACCGGATCGGTCTTGGGCATCAAGCGCGCTACCAGGGCATGGCCGGCCTCGTGGTAGGCCGTGTTCTTGCGCTCTTCCTCGGGCATGACCATGGACTTCCGCTCGGGGCCCATCATGATCTTGTCCTTGGCCTTCTCGAAGTCGACCATCTCCACGACACGGCCGTTGCGGCGCGCGGCGAACAGGGCCGCTTCGTTGACCAGATTGGCCAGATCGGCGCCGCTGAAACCAGGCGTTCCGCGCGCCAGGATGTCGGCGCGGATGTCTTGCCCCACCGGTACCTTGCGCATGTGCACATTCAGGATCTGCTCGCGGCCACGCACATCGGGCAGCGTGACGTAGACCTGGCGGTCGAAACGGCCCGGACGCAGCAGCGCGGGGTCGAGGATGTCGGGCCGGTTGGTGGCCGCCATCACGATCACGCCGACATTGGTCTCGAATCCATCCATCTCGACCAGCATCTGGTTCAGCGTCTGCTCGCGCTCATCATTGCCGCCGCCCAGGCCGGCACCGCGGTGGCGGCCGACAGCGTCGATTTCGTCGATGAAGATGATGCAGGGCGAGCTCTTCTTGGCCTGCTCGAACATGTCGCGCACACGGGCCGCGCCCACGCCGACGAACATCTCGACGAAGTCGGAACCGCTGATCGCGAAGAAGGGCACCTTGGCTTCGCCGGCGATGGCTTTGGCCAGCAGGGTCTTGCCGGTGCCGGGGGGGCCAACCAGCAGCACGCCACGTGGGATGCGCCCGCCCAGCTTCTGGAACTTCTGCGGGTCTTTCAGGAAGTCGACCAGTTCCTTCACTTCTTCCTTGGCTTCGTCGCAACCCGCGACGTCGGCAAAGGTGGTGGTGTTGTTGGCCTCGTCCAGCATCTTGGCCTTGCTCTTGCCGAAGCTGAAAGCACCGCCCTTGCCGCCGCCCTGCATCTGGCGCATGAAGTAGATCCACACGCCGATCAGCAGCAGCATCGGACCCCAGCTGAGCAAAACGGACATCAGCACCGACGGCTCTTCGCGCGGCTTGACGTCGAACTTCACGCCGTTGCTGATGAGGTCACCGACCAGACCGCGGTCGAGGTAGGTGGCCGTGGTGCGCAGGCGCTTGTCGTCGCTGGTGGTGGCGACGATCTCGGTGCCGCCGCCAGGGCTTTCCTGCAGCATGACCGACTTGATGCGCTTGCCGCGAACCTCTTCCAGGAAGTCGGAATAACCGATCTGGTTGCCTTGCGCCGCGCCACGGTCGAACTGCTTGAACACGGTGAAGAGCACGAGTGCTATCACCATCCAAACAGCGACCTTCGAAAACCATTGATTGTTCACCGCGGCTCCTTCTTCATTTCAGCGGTACCGCACATCGGGCCCGACGTGCCGCATTCCACGGTATGTAGGTTCGATTCTAGATTAGTCAAGGCCAGGCAAGCCCGCATCAAGGGGGGAATCCGCCCCCTGGCCAGCGCCTCGCACGCCCCGCGCCGCGACCTTAGCGCGCCTTGAGACCCATGCCGACGAGAAAGGTCTCTGAGGACTTGTCACGCGAGGCCTTGGGCTTGATGGCCTTGACCACGCGGAAGGTCTCCTTGAACAACGTCACCATGGGGGCGTAGGCGCCGCCGTGGAAGATCTTGCAGACCAGCGCGCCGTCGGGTCGCAGGTGGTTGATGGAAAAATCAACCGCCAGCTCGATGAGGTGAGAAATGCGCGCGGCGTCGGTGCTGGCTATGCCCGACAGATTGGGCGCCATGTCCGACACCACCACGTCCACGGGTCGGCCATCGAGCTCTTTGACCAAGGCTTGCAGCACCTCGTCTTCACGGAAGTCGCCCTTGATGAAGGTGACGCCTTCGATGGGTTCGAAGTCCAGCAGGTCCAGCGCGACGATGCTGCCGTTGAGCTGGCCCACCGCGGCGCCGCCCTGGGCAAATTTCCGCCGCAGGTACTGGCTCCAGGCGCCCGGCACTGCACCCAGATCGACGACCACCTGGCCCGGCCGCAGCAGCTTCAGCGCCTCGTCGATTTCCTTCAACTTGTAGGCGGCCCTTGCCCGGTAGCCCTCGATCTTGGCCTGTTTGACATAGGTGTCGTTGACGTGGTCGTGCAACCACGCCTTGTTGATTTTCTTGCTTTGACTGGTAACTTTCATGAGCGGCCGATAATACGGGGATGACTGCCATTCAGCTTTCCCCCGCCCAACGCAAAGAGCACCGCTCCGAAGCCCACCACCTGGACCCCGTCGTGATGATCGGTGGCGAGGGCCTGACGCCTGGCGTCGAGAAGGAAATCGATCACGCGCTGAACGCCCACGGGCTGATCAAGATCCGCGTGTTTTCAGATGACCGCC
>JAYVBO010000273.1:0-3693 GCA_043750435.1 Betaproteobacteria bacterium
GGTTGAACTGGTAGGGGCTGAAGGCGCGCATGAACTGGTTGCCCAGCGCGAAAAATGGGTTGCTGTCGAGGTTGTAGGACGCCAAACCCGCGCCCGGCAGGTGTGGCCAGTGGCCGAAGCAGGCGGCCTGCGCGGCCACGTCGGTCCAGAAGGCGCGCAGGGCGGCCTGGGCGCCGGTGCGGCCACCCTCGGCCAGGCCGGTGGCCAGCACCGCAGCGTTCAAGGCGCCGGCACTGGCGCCCGAGGCGCCGGTGAAGCTCAGCGTGTCTTCGTCAAGCAGGCGGTCGAGCACACCCCAGGTGAAGGCGCCGTGGGAACCACCGCCCTGCAAGGCCAGGTTGAGGGCGAGGGGTGATGAAGCGCGGGGTTTTCTGGGTGTGCGGGCCATGGCACGAGCGTAACCGCGAGGCCGGCCCACCGCCTCAATACCGCCCGGTGATGCCCGCGACCCGCAGGTAGACCGTCGCCATCCAAGCCACCAGCCCGCTGTGCACCCAGCGCCGCCAGCCGCTGCGCTGCGGTGCGCCGGTGATCTCGGTGGACACCGCGAAGATGCTGTCGAAGCGTTCAGCCAGCACGGCCGCAAAGCCGCTGTCGCGCACCACCACATTGGCTTCCAGGTTCAACAGCAGCGACAGCGGGTCGATGTTGGAACTGCCCACCGTGGCCCAGTCGCTGTCCACCAGCACCACCTTGGCGTGCAGCGGCCCGGGCATGTATTCGTAGATGCGCACGCCCTTGTCGCGCAGTTCGTCGTACACGGCACGGGCCGCCAGCGCGGCGACCCGGTAGTCGAACTTGCCCTGCATCAGCAGGCGCACCTGCACGCCGCGCCCGGCGGCGCCGCGCAGGGCACGGCGGAAGCTGCGGCCCGGATAGAAATACGGCACGGCCAGGTCGACCCGGGTCTGCGCATGGCGAATGGCTTCGACCAGGCTGCGTTCGATGGTGCGGCGCTGGCGCACGTTGTCGCGCACCAGGAAGGCGGCGCGTACCGGTTCCTGCGCAGGCGCCGCGGCCGCTGGTCGCACGTCCGGTTGGCTGCCGCGCAATTCACGCACCAGCGCGATAGCCCGCTTCACCGGCCTTTCGCTACGGGCCAGCGCGCGCACCTCGAAACGCCAGCGGCGCCACAAGTGGGCACGCGCCCACATCGCGCGGGTGGTGTCGTGCACGGACTGCGCCAGCGGGCCAGTGACGGCGACGGCGAAGTCCAGCCGGGGCGCGTCCTCCCAGCCCTGGTTGATGTCGTTGCGGTCGTCGATGATGTTGATGCCGCCGACGAAAGCCACCGCCCCGTCGCAAACACACAGCTTCTGGTGCAGGCGGCGCAACTGGCCGGGTTGCAGCCAGGCATACCAGCGGTCCAGCGGGCGGAACACCTCCAACTGCACGGCGCTGCCGGCAAACAACTGGCGCACCGCCGGCAGCTTGGTGATCGAGCCGAAGCCGTCCACCACCAGGTGCACCGCCACGCCGCGCGCGGCAGCTTGCTTCAGTGCATCGGCCATGGCCAAGGCGGCCGGGTCGTCGTGGAAGATGTAGGTGGCCAGCCAGACCTCGCGTTGCGCCGCGTTGATGGCCTGCAGCATGCGCGGGAAGAGCTCGTCGCCGCCTTGCAGCAGTTCGGTCTGGTTGCCGCCCACAAAGCGCGGCACCGGCACCGTGGCCCAGCTGCGCAGGCGGGCGGCGTCGAGTGGCATCGCTTCAGGCCGGCACCAGTTCGGCCACCAGCGGCAGGTGGTCGGACATGCGGGCCCAGGTCGTGCCGCGCGGCACGGCGGTGCTGCGGCAGGCCAGGCCACGCAGGTAGAAGCGGTCCAGCGCGAACACCGGCGCCAGCGACGGGAAGGTGGCGCAGTCCACCCGCCGGGCGCGTGGGTCGACGGCGCGCGTCAGGCCCAGTTCGGTCATCGCGCCGTCCAGGCGTTCGCCCCAGTCATTGAAGTCACCGGCCACCACCAGCAATTCACCGGGTGGCACCTCGGCCGCAATGAAGCGCGACAGCCGTTCCACCTGGCGCAAGCGGCTGCTGTGCACCAGGCCGAAATGCACGACCACGGCATGCACCTTCAGGCCGTTCCAGTGCACCGGCACGTGCAGCAGGCCGCGCTGTTCGAAGCGGTGGTCACTGACGTCGTGGTGACCGATGTCGCCCATCGGCCAGCGCGACAGCAGCGCGTTGCCGTGCTCGCCGCCGCGGGTGAAGGCGTTGGTGCGGTAGGCCGACTCATAGCCCTGCGGGGCCAGGAATTCGGCCTGGCCCTGCGCCGGCCAGCCGAAGCTGGTGCGGTCAAAGCGCCGCGCCTCGTGGGTGTGGAAGAGCCGCACTTCCTGCAGAAAGACCAGGTCGGCTTCAAAGGCCGCCACCGCGTCGCACAGGTTGTGGATTTCCAAGCGCTTGCGCGGGCCCATGCCCCGCACACCCTTGTGGATGTTGTAGGTGGCCACGCGCAGGGTGTCGCCGTCGTTGCTGCTGCGCGGCGGCATCAGCGAAGACTGCAGGGGCTTCAATGCGTTCAATTCGGCGCTTCCATTTGGGTCATGCGCACCGGCAGTTGCAGGATGGCCGCCTTGTTGCTGGGTGAAAAACACAGTGCCGCCGCTTCCTGCCAGGGCAACCAGCGCCAGGCCAGGTGTTCACGCGGACTCAGCACCACGGGGCGCGGCGCGGGCAGGCGCAGGCCGAAGACGTGCTCGCAGTTGCGCAGCACGCCAGGCGCGTAACGGTGGCGCCACTTCTCGTAAATCTCATAGTCATTGCATTGCTGCCAGTCGGTCAGCAGGCCGTCGACGATGCCGGTTTCCTCGAGCACCTCGCGCCGTGCGGTGAGCGCCAGCGCTTCGTCCAGGCTGTCCACCGAGCCAGTCACGCCCTGCCAGGAACCCGGGCTGTCGGCGCGTTCAATCAGCAGCACCTCGAGCGCCGGGGTGTGGATCACCACCAGCACGGAGACGGGGATTTTGGGTGGGCGGGCGGGGCTCAAGCGGTCAAAGGTTCGATCAAGAAAAAGGGCGCCCGCAGGCGCCCTTGCATTCTGCTGCAAGCTGCAGCGTTCAAGCCGCAGCCGTGGTGTTGCGCAGGCGGATGTGCAATTCGCGCAACTGCGCTTCATCGACGAAGCTCGGCGCCCCGGTCAGCAGGCATTGCGCGCGCTGGGTTTTCGGGAAGGCGATGACGTCGCGGATGCTCTCAGCGCCGGTCATCAGCGTCGCGATGCGGTCCAGGCCGAAGGCCAGGCCACCGTGCGGCGGCGCGCCGTACTGCAGCGCGTCGAGCAGGAAGCCGAACTTCACTTTCTGCTCTTCGGGCGTGATGTTCAGCGCTTCGAAGACGCGGGCCTGAACTTCAGCGCGGTGGATACGGACCGAGCCGCCGCCGATTTCCCAGCCGTTCAGCACCATGTCGTAGGCCTTGGCAATGCACGCGCCCGGGTCGGTCTTCATCAACTCGTCGTGGCCGTCTTTAGGCGCCGTGAAGGGGTGATGAACGGCGTTCCAGCGCTTGCCCTCTTCGTCGTATTCGAACATCGGGAAATCAACCACCCACAGCGGCGCCCACTTGTCTTCGAACAGGCCGTGGCTGCGGCCGAATTCGCTGTGGCCGATCTTCAGGCGCAGCGCACCGATGGCGTCGTTGACGACCTTGGCCTTGTCGGCGCCGAAGAAGATCAGGTCGCCGTTGCAAGCGCC
>JAYVBO010000274.1:0-33996 GCA_043750435.1 Betaproteobacteria bacterium
CGGTCCAGCGTGTCTTCGGTGTAGCTGGCCTTGATTTCCAGATCGGTCAGGCGGGCGTCGGTGTCGTGGGGCGTGTTCATGCGGCTATTGGACGCGAAGCCGGCCGCCCAGGTTCGATCATCGGTATTTAGGGGTAGACGCTGGGTTATTTCTCAGCACGCCGGCCGCTACTTTCCGGCACGATCTATGGATGACCAAAGCCATGGACCGCATTCCCCTGGAAACAGTGCGTGACCTGCTGCGCCTGGGCGAGGCCTTGCCGTTTCGGGTGCTGGACTCGCAGGAGCGGCTGCTGCTGAATGCCGGCCACCGCCTGATTGATGAGGCGCAGTTCGAAGCCCTGATCGAACGCGGCGCCTGGGCCGAGCGTTTGCTGGTCGAGGCCGAGCGTGCCGCCCGGGCTCTGGCTGCCGCTGGGCCTGCCGCGCCAGCGCCAGCGGTGCTGGTGGCCTCGCGGTTCGACCGCTGGGAGCGCTTGTTGTGGCAGTTCGACAAGCTCAGCCGCGGGCTGGCCCGCAGCGAGCTGCCGGGCCACTCGGTGCTGCCTTTCTGGAAGAGCCTGCAAGCCCTGGTGGACGTGGACCCCGACGTGGCCTTGTTTTTCTGTCTGCGCCAGGACGACCGCCGCTTCGCGCTTTACGCCCAGCACCACGCCATCCACTGCGCCGTGCTTACCCAGCTGGCCGCCCGCTTGCTGGGCTGGCCGGCCGCGCGGCAAGACAGCCTGGGCTGCGCGGCCTTGACGATGAACTTGGCGATGTTGGAGCTGCAGGCGCTGATGGCCGAACAGAACGACCCGCCGACCAAGCGCCAGCTGGAGCGCATCCGGGCCCACCCTGAGGCCGCCGTGGCGCTGCTGCGCGCTGCCGGCATCACCGACACCGAATGGCTGAGCACCGTGCTGCAGCACCACGAGCAGCACAAAGGCGGCGGCTACCCGCACAACCTGGCTGAAGTCAGCGACGCCGCACAGCTGCTGCGTGCGGCCGATGTCTACATGGCCAAGGTCAGCCCGCGCGCCCTGCGTCCGGCCATGGCGCCGATGTTGGCCATGCGCCAGCTGTTCCAGCAAAACCCCGGCGACCCGCTGGCCATGGCCATGATCAAGAGCGTGGGCATCCACCCGCCGGGCACGCTGGTGCTGCTGCAGTCGGGTGAAGTGGGGGTGGTCATCCGTCGGCCAGCCACCGGCACCCAGCCCACGGTGGCCACGCTCAGCGACAAGCAGGGCCGCCCGGTGGCCGATACCCAGCGCCGTGACACGGCCGAAGCGGGCTACGGCATACAGGGCCCGCTGGCGGACACCAAGCTCTTCCCACGGGTGTTGCCCGACCGCGTCTACGGCTGGATAGCGGCTTAGGCACGCAGGTCGGCCGGCTGCGGCGTCGGCCGCCGTACGGCCAGCCCCGTGGCCAGGCGCGTGGACGGAAAGGGCCGGCCCATGGCTTCGAAGCGGCGCTGGGCGCGGACCAGCATGGCGGCGAAGGTCAGCGGCTTGTTGGTGCTGGGGTTCGACATGACGGCCTCCTGGGGTTTTGGGTTCGCCAGCCTCTGGGCTGGCGATGTAGCCCAATGTAGGCATACGCCTAGACCCCGTCTTTGAACTAAGTCCGGGCGGCGCAGTGATTTATTCACGGGCGCCGGCCGACTTCAAGCCCTGATCAGGCTTTTGCGCAGCATGCCGTGCACGCCCTTGTTGCCGTTCACGGTCTGCGTGATGCGGAAGTCCACCGCCAGGCTGCACAGCGTGTAGGCGTCTTCGCGGCTGAGCCCGCCGTGCTCGCCCAGCAGCGCAATCATGTCGCGCAAGGCCATCGCAAGGCACTGGTCCAGGTCGGGGTCCATGCCCATGGTGATCCAGTGGGCGGGCGTTTCGCCGCGCGGGTAGGCCAGCGGCTGCCGCAAGCCCGCAGCCTTGTGCAGCACGAGCTCGAAGGTGCCCAGCAGCGCGGTTTCGATGGCCGTGGTGCAGACCTCGCCGTCGCCTTGCGCGGCGTGGCCATCACCACAGGAAAACAGCCCGCCCGGCGCGTGCACCGGCAGGTACAGCGAGGTGCCCGGCCCGAGTTCCTTGTTGTCGATGTTGCCGCCGTGGGCGCGCGGCTGGATGGTGCTGATGCGCCCCCAGTGCGCCGGTGGCGCCACGCCCATCACGCCGAAGAAAGGGTGCAGCGGCAGGTCCAGCCCCCAGGGCAATTTCGCCACCATGCGCTCGGCGTCCAGCGGGATGTTCAGGTGGCGGTAGGCGTCGAACTCGGCCGGCAGCGTGCCGGCCAGCGGGCGTATCACGTTGTAGCCCCAGTCCTGGCGCAACTGCACGTCGACGATGCGCACTTCCAGCGTGTCGCCGGGCATCGCGCCTTCCACCGCCACGGGCCCGGTGAGGATGTGCCCCGGCGCCAGCATGGGGCTGCGCGCGTGGATGTCCAGCAGCTCGGGCGGCACGTGAAAGCCGGCCGGCGGCAACACCGCCGCGCCGCCGCTGACGGTGGCGATGGTGAAGCGCTGGCCGCTGGCCACCGTCAGCACCGGCGGCAGGGCGGCATCGAAGGCGCCCCAGTGGCAGGTTTCGACGCTGGCGGGCAGGTGGTGCATGCGGGGCAGGGTGGTCATGGCGGGGTGCTTGGGTTGCGGGCTTGCGCATGATGGCGCAGCGCCAAGGCCAACGCTTGCCCGAAGCAATCGGCGCCGGCGCCAGTCTGGCTGCCAGCCGCCTCGCTATCCTCAGGCCCCATGCGACTGCTGCTTGTCGAAGACGACCGGATGATTGGCGAAGGCCTGCGCGCCGCGCTGCGCCAGGACGGCCATGCCGTGGACTGGGTGCGCGACGTGGCGGCCGCGCGCGCCACGCTGGCCAGTGAGCGTTTCGACCTGGTGCTGCTGGACCTGGGGCTGCCCAGCGGCGGCCCGGCAGCCGGCGCCAGCTTGGGTCACGAGCCCGCAGGAGGCCTGAGCGTGCTGCGCGAACTGCGCGCCCGCGCCGACGCCACGCCGGTCATCGTGCTGACCGCCCGCGACGCCGCCGGCGACCGCGTGCAGGGCCTGGACAGCGGCGCCGACGACTACCTCGTCAAGCCCTTCGAAGTCGAAGAGTTGAAAGCCCGCATCCGCGCCGTGTCGCGCCGCCACGGTGGCCGCGCCGAGCCGGCCCTGCAGCACCAGGGCGTGACGCTGGACCCCAGCAGCAAGCAGGTCACGCGCGACGGCGTGCCCGTGCTGCTGTCGGCCCGTGAATTCGCCGTGCTGGAAGCGCTGATGCAACGGCCCGGCGCGGTGTTGTCGCGCGCCCAACTGGAAGACCGGCTCTACGGCTGGGGCGAAGAAGTCGAGAGCAACGCGGTGTCGGTCTACGTCCACCAATTGCGCCGCAAGTTGGGTGCTGAGTTCATCGGCAATATGCGCGGCGTGGGCTACTTCCTCGTCCAGTGAATTCCATCCGCATCCGTCTGCTGGCTTTGCTGCTGGGCATGTTGGCCGTGGCCGCATTGGCCATGGCCGGCGTGACCTACCGCAACGTGCTGGCGCAGACCGAAGCGCTGTTCGACTACCAGTTGCGCCAGATGGCGCTTTCGCTGCGCGACCAGGGCGAAATTGCGCCCGACCAGGCCAGCGCGCTGGCCGACAAAGAGCTGGACTTCGTCGTGCAGATCTGGAGCGCCGACGGCCGCGCCATTTATGCCTCACGTGCGCACGACCAGCTGCCGGCCAGCGCTTACCTGGGTCTGGCCGACGTGACCGTGGGCGACAAGGCTTGGCGCACCTTCAGCGTGGCCACCGGGCGGCGGGTGATCCAGGTGGCGCAGCCGCGCCAGATACGCCAACGGCTGGCTGCTGATGCGGCGCTCCACAGCATCCAGCCGCTGCTGGTAGTGGCGCCCGCCTTGGCCTTGCTGATGTGGTGGCTGGCCACGCTGACGCTGCGCCCGCTGCAGCAGGTGGCGCAGGCCGTGCGGGACCGCGACACGCAGTCGTTGGCGCCCCTGCCCGGAGAAGGCCTGCCCGACGAATTGGCGCCCTTGGTGCAGGCGCTGAACGGCCTGCTGCAGCGCCTGGGGCAGACGCTGGACGTGCAGCGCGCTTTCGTGGCCGACGCCGCGCATGAATTGCGTTCGCCGCTGACGGCGCTGAAGCTGCAATTGCAACTGCTGCACCACTCGCCTGACGACGCTGCGCGCAACGCCGCCACGCAGGCGCTGGGCGAGGGCATCACACGGGCGGCCTGGTTGGTGGAACAGCTGCTGGCCCTGGCGCGCAACGAACCGGGTGCGCCGGCCTTGCCTTTCGCGGCGGCGGACCTGGCCGAGATCGCCCGTCGCGCGCTGGCCGACACCGTGCCGCAGGCCTTGACGCATGGCAGCGAACTGGAACTGCAGGCCGACGCGCCGGTGCCACTGCAAGGTGATGCGGCTTCCTTGCTGGTGCTGGTGCGCAACCTGGTGGACAACGCAGTGCGCCACTCGCCGCCGGGCACGGCGGTGCAGGTGCGGGTGGACAGCAGCGCGCAGGGCGCGGAACTGGTGGTGGACGACGCCGGCCCCGGCATACCGCCCGAAGAACGCGAGCGCGTCTTCGACCGCTTCTACCGCCGCAACCCGGCGGCCACTGAGGGCAGCGGCCTGGGCCTGGCCATCGTGCGCACGGTGGCCACGCGGCACGGTGCCACGGTGACGCTGGGCGTGGCGCCGCTGGGCGGGCTGCGAGTCAGCGTGCGCTTCCCGAACCGCACGCCGAACGGCGACCCGACCGGCCCATCACTCGGCCCACCAGGCGGCCCGGCCACGGCTTAATCCTGGCCTCACTTTCGGCTCACGCTGGCCTCATTTCAGCGGCCTAGTCTTCGTTGCATGCCATCACGGGGTTCCCCACCGGTGGCGCGTTTCCAGGAGCGACGATGAACCGCACGCAAATCACCCGTCTGAAGACTTTGACCGCTGCGCTGTTGGCCAGCGGCGTGCTGGCCGCCGGTGCGGCGCAGGCCTTCTCTTTGCCCGGCTGGCTGCAACCGGGTGGCGCCAAAGCCACCGCGGTGGCGCAGAACACCGCCGGCCCGATGGCCGCCCCGCCGGCCCCGGTGCCGCTGATCGCTGCGCAAGGTCAGGTGCCCGATTACCGCGCCATCTTCAAGCAGGCTGCGCCGGCGGTGGTGGGCATCACGGTAGAGGGCCTGCACCGCATGTCGGCCGAAGAGCAAGGTGCGCAGTCGGGCATCCCGCAGGGCCTGGAAAACGACCCCTTCTTCCAGTTCTTCCGGGGCATGCCCGGCCTGCAGAACCGCGGCACCCAGCGTGGCCAGCCGCAACGGCCGTTTCGCGGCCAGGGCTCGGGCTTCATCATCAGCAGCGACGGCCTGATCCTGACCAACGCCCACGTGGTGCGCGAAGCCAAGGAAGTAACAGTCAAACTGAGTGACCGCCGTGAGTTCAGCGCCAAGGTGCTGGGCACCGACGCCGCCACCGACATCGCCGTGCTGCGCATCGACGCCAAAGACCTGCCGGTGGTGCGCCTGGGCGACAGCCGCCGCATCGAGGTGGGTGACCCGGTGATGGCCATCGGCTCGCCCTACGGTTTCGAGCAGACCGCCACCAGCGGCATCGTCAGCGCCAAGGGCCGTTCACTGCCGAATGACGCGGTGGTGCCTTTCATCCAGACCGACGCGGCCGTCAACCCCGGCAATTCGGGCGGCCCGTTGTTCGACGCCAGCGGCGCGGTGGTCGGCGTGAACTCGCAGATTTACTCGCAAAGCGGCGGCTTCCAGGGCCTGAGCTTCGCCATCCCTATCGACGTAGCGCTGAAGGTGAAGAGCCAGATCGTGGCCACCGGCAAGGCCACCCACGCCCGCTTGGGCGTGACGGTGCAGGACGTGAACCAGACGCTGGCCGAGTCCTTCGGGATGAAGAAGCCGGGTGGTGCGCTGATCGCGAATGTCAGCAAGGACAGCGCAGCCGCTGCCGCCGGTTTGAAGGCTGGCGACGTGGTGCTGGAAGTCAACGGTGAGGCCATCGAACGCTCGGGCATGTTGTCCAGCCTGATCGGGCTGGCGGCGCCCGGCGAGAAGGTCAAGCTGAAGGTCTGGCGCGACAAGGCGGCGCGCGATGTCGAGGTCAAGCTGGGCAGTGCCGACAACAAGCTGGCGCTGGCCGAAGACGAAGGCAGCGGCGTGCAAGGTGGCGCACTGGGCTTGGCGCTGCGCCCGCTGACGCGCAACGAACGCCAGCAGTCGCAGATCGAAGGCGGGCTGGTGGTGGAAGGCGTCAGCGGCCCGGCGGCGCGCGCCGGTGTGGCGGCCGGCGACGTGCTGCTGGCCATCAACGGCCAGCCGGTGCAAAGCGCCGAGCAGGTGCGCGACGTGATGAAGGGCAAGCCCAAGAACATCGCCCTGCTGGTGCAACGCAACGGCGAAACCCTTTTCGTGCCGCTGAAGCTGGGTTGAAGCTGGGGCTTTTCGGCGCGGTGCACAGCCGGCTGTGTGGGGGTGAAGTCCTGGGTCTACTGGGGCTCGGCGGGCGGTTTTCGTGAGTGCGGCGGCAGCACAATCACGGCCCGCCGAGCACACGGCGGTGACCCCACCATCCCAATACTGTGCATCGGCGACTGCTGATGAGACCCACTGTCGTCTCGCAAGGCCGCAAGATGGCGGTGCAGTTCAGGCTGGACACGGCCGGCGATGTGCAAACCGCCAGCATGGGCAGCCCCGCCACCTGGGCTGAGGCACAGCCCCAGTCAAAGCCCCAACACGGCTTTGGCCCGGTTCAGGTTGGCGATGCGTTCGTCCAGGTGGGTGTGCGGGCCGTCGGCCAAGCCGTTGATGCGCTTGGTCACGGCCTTCACGTCGTCCTGGTCTGCGTAGGGCCCCAGACCTCGGTCTTTCCAGAACCAACAGGCGGCGTCCACCGCGATCAGCGGGTCGGTCGCCAGCAGCTCGGGCTGGGCCAGATAGTCCACGCCGGTGTAGGCGCTGAAGGCCGTGTAGTTGGCGCGGCCCGTCAACTGGATCAGCCCACGGCCCTTGTAGCGCACGCCGTCGCCTTTGCGGCTGTTGCCCAGGTCTTTGCGGCCCTCGTAGGCCGCGCCGCTGGCCAGTTCTTCGGTGTACAGAAAGTTGCCCGATTCCAGGCCGATCTGCGCCAGGAAGTGGGCCATCTGCAGCGGGCTGGTGATGCCGTAGGCCGTCATGCCCTGCACCAGCGGGTCGTAGAAGGTGGCGATGCGTTTTTCCAGCGCCAGCGGCAGCACCACCGCCAGTTTTTCTTCAGAGGGGCCTGCCGGCAGGCCCAGCAACATCGCTTTGATGGTGGCGTCACCAGGCGCCACGATGCCGTCGGATTCGGCCAAGCCCATCACCACCGTTTCAAAGGCCACGATGGCCTGGATGGTGTTCGGGCCGATGCGCCCGTCGGTGGACAGTTCAGCCGGTTTGGGGTCGGGGAACTGCGGGATGTTCAGGTTGAACAGGATCTGGAAGACGGCCACGTCGGCCAGGTCGTTACGCGCGCCGCGCCCGACGCTGAAGGCTATGCACATATCGGCTCCTGGGTTGACTCCGACGGTGGAGTGCGGCGCACGCTAGCCAGGACCTCGTGCGCGGTCAATCCCGCAGGCTGAACCGCCTGAACCGCCTGAACCGTCCGGGCTGCGGGTCAGACCGCCAGTTGCTGGCCCAGCGCGGTCACGTCGGCCGCGTTGTCGCCACGGCCCTGCATCACCACCGTGCCGCGTTCCAGAACGTAGAAGCGCTGCGTCAGGCTCACCGCGCGGTGCATGTTCTGTTCGACCAGCAGGATGGGGATACCGTCGCGGCGCAGGCCGTCCATCAGCGCGAAGATTTCGTCAACGATCTTGGGCGCCAAGCCTTCGGTCGGCTCGTCGATCAGCAGCAGGCGCGGCGTGCCCACCAGCACGCGGGCCATGGCCAGCATCTGCTGTTCGCCGCCCGACAGCGTGGTGCCCAGCTGCTTGCGGCGCTCGCCCAGCCGCGTGAAGCGGGTGTAGGTTTCGTCGAGCTTGCGGCGGTCGTCGGCGCGGCTGCGGCCGGTGCTCTGCATGAAGCCCAGCACCAGGTTTTCTTCGACGCTCAGGCCGGGGAAGATGCGCCGGTCTTCGGGCACCAGGCCGATGCCGCGCCGGCAGATGAGTTCCGAGGCCACGCCGCCGATCTCACCCCCGTCGAACTGGATGCGGCCCTGGCTGGGCGCCACCCAGCCGGCGATGGTTTTCATCACCGTGGTCTTGCCCACCCCGTTGCGGCCGAACAGGCCCACCACCTCGTTGGCGCCGACGCGGATGTTCACGCCCTGCAGCACGTGGCTCAGGCCGTAGTGCGTGTGCACGTCTTGCAGTTCAAGCATGGGCGCTGTCCTCGGGGCTCACGGTGGGTGGGGCGCTGCCAAAGTAGGCGGCCTGCACCGCGGGGTCGGCGCGCACCTGGCGCGGCGGGCCCTCGGCGAGGCGCGCGCCCTGGTGCATCACCAGCACATGGTCCGACAGGGCCATCACCAGGTCCACGTCGTGCTCGACCAGCAGGATGCTCAGGCCGTCTTCGGCCAGGCTGCGGATCAGCGCGGCCGTCTCCTGCGTGTCGGCGTGGCTCATGCCTTGTGTGGGTTCGTCGAGCAGCAGCATGCGCGGGCGCGCGGCCAGGGCCACGGCGATCTCCAGCCGGCGCTGTTCACCGTGCGACAGAAAGCCCGCCAGTTCGTCGGCCTGGCGGCGCAGGTTGAAACGTTCGATGAGCTCGTCCACCCGCGCCAGCGCGGCCTTGCTGGCACTGGCCCGGCGCAGCAGGCCGCGACCCCCTTCGACGAATTGCGCGGCCAGGCGCAGGTTCTCGCGCACCGGCAGTTCGAAAAACAGGTTGGTGATCTGGAAAGAACGCGCCAGGCCGGCCGCCAGCATGCGGTCGGGCGGCGCGCCCGTCAGGTCAACGCCTTCGAAGAGCACCTGGCCCGAACTCGGCCGAATGGCGCCGCTGATCAGGTTGAACAGGCTGCTCTTGCCCGCACCATTGGGGCCGATCACGCTGGTGATGTGGCCGCGCTGGGCGTCGAAGCTGACATCGTCGACGGCCACCAGCGTGCCGAAGCGCACGGTCAGGCCGCGGACTTGAAGAATCGAGCCGCTCATGGTCGGCTCCACCGGCGTTGCAGGGCCGGCACCAGGTAGCCGATCAAGCCCTTGGGGAAGAAGATCACGCTGACCATGAAGAGCACGCCGATGGCGATCTGGTGGTGGGCGGTGTAGGAGCCGACCACCGACTTCAGCACCGTCAGGATGGCGCTGCCGTAGAGCGCGCCCACCAGCGTGCCGGTGCCGCCGACGATGACGTTGATGATGGCGTTGCCCGAGACCTGGAAGAACATCAGTTCGGGGCTGACGAAGCCGCGCAGCATGGGGTAGAGCGCACCCGACAAGGCCGCGATGTCGGCGGCCAGCACGAAGGCAGCCAGCTTGTAGCGCCAGGGGTCGAAGCCGAGAAAGGGCACCCGGCTCTCGTTGGCCTTGATGGCCGCCAGCATGCGCCCGAAAGGCGTTTCCATCAGCCACGACAAGCCGGCGTAAATGGCCGCGATCAAGGCCAGCACCAGCAGGAAGAAGGCCGGCGCGCTGGCCGCGTCCACCGTGAAGAAGAGCAGCGAAACCTGGGGCACCGGCACACCGATGATGCCGTCGCTGGCGCCCAGTTCTCGCGTGTTGAAGACCACCTTGGAGACCACCTGCGCCAGGCCGAAACTGATCAGCGCGAAGTACACCCCCTTGGCGCGGATGGCGATCACGCCGCCGATCAGCCCGGCCACGCTGGCCGTCACCAGCACCACCAGCAAGGCCAGCCAGAACGAGGGTGCGCCGTGCTTGAGGACCAGCGCCGACACATAGGCGCCGAAGCCGAAGAACAGCGCCTGGCCCAGCGGCAGCAGGCCGGTGCGGCCCAGCAGCAGGTCCACGCTGAGCGCCAGCCCGCCGAAGATCAAGGCCTCGGTGGCCAGGCGGTAGAAGAAGACATCACCCAGCATCGCGGCCACCGCCGCGAAGGCCAGTGCGAAACCGAAGAAAGCGAAGGCCAGCCAGCGGATGGCGCTGCGCGGGCGCGGTGGCAAAGCGGCCGCTGTGTGCGAAGTGGCTTCAGCCATGACCGAGTCTCCCGAACAGCCCCTGCGGCCGCCACATCAGCACCGCCACCATGATCCCGAAGAGCAGCGGATCGCTCCACACTGGTGAGATGAACAGGCTGCTGATCGACTGGATCTGCGTCAACAGCAGGCCGGCAATCACCGCGCCCTTGATCGAGCCCATGCCGCCGATGATGACCACGCTGAAGGCGATCAGCACGAAGTCGCGGCCCATGGTGGGGAACACCGAATAGAGGGGCGCCAGCAGCACGCCCGACAGACCGGCCAGCGCCACGCCGAAAGCAAAGGTGGCGGCGTAGACCCTGCCCACCGGCACGCCCAGTGACGCCGCCATGTGGCGGTCGTAGGCGGCGGCGCGGACCATCGCGCCGAGCCGCGTGCGGAAGACCACCACCCACACGCCGGCGATGACCGCACTGCCCAGCGCCATCAGGAACAGCCGGTAGTTAGGGAAGAACAAACCCATCATCTCGGTGGCCCCGGCGATGGGCGCTTCCACGCGCAAGGGGTTGGCGCCGAAGACGATCTTCAGCGCGTCTTCCAGCACGATGCCCAGGCCGAAGGTCAGCAGCAGGGTCAGCGTGTGGCGGTCCTTGGAGTGGAAGACGCGCTGGATCAGCGCGCGCTCGGTGGCGTAGCCCACCACGGCCATCAACAGCGGCGTCAAGGCCAGCGCCCACCAGAAGGGCAGGCCCAGGCCGATCAGCGCCACGGCGGCGTAGGCGCCCAGCGCATAGAACTCGCCATGGGCCATGTTGATCACGTCCAGCAGCCCGAAGATGATGGTCAGGCCCAGGGCCATCAACACCACCGCCACGCCGATGGACGCGCCGTTGATCACTTGTGGCGCCAGGACGAACTGGATCCACTCCAAGGCTTCGGTCATGGTGCTGGGCTCAGAACTTGGTGCAGCTGTCGGCGCCGATGGCGGCGGCGGCGCTGACCTTGCCGACGATCTCGAAAGCCCCGTTGTTGACCCTCACCGCATACATGTCCTGCATCGCCTGGTGGTCGCCGGCGCGCAGCGTCTTCACGCCTTGCGGGGTGGCCCATTGCAAGCCGCGCATGGCCGTGCGCACGGCGTCGGTCTCGGTGCTCTTGGCCTTCTCGACCGCGGCCTTGTAGAAGAACAGCACGCCGTAGCTGTCGGCGCCGTAGAGGTCGGGTTTGGCCTTGGTGGCGGCCTCGAACTCGGCGACGAACTTCCTGTTCTCGGCGCTGTCGATGCTGGTGGAATAGCCCACGCCCGTGACGAAGCCGTCGGCCGCCTTGCCGATGGCGGCCAGGTTTTGCGACGTGACGGTGCCCGAAGCGCCCACCACCTGCAGATTGCGGCTCAAGCCAAACTCGGCCATCTGGGTGAACAGGCGCACCGTGTCGTTGCCGGCCACCGAGGTGTAGATGACGCTGGGCTTGGCGGCGCGGATCTGGCCGAAGAAGGGCGAGTAGTCCTTGTTGTCCAGCGGCGCGAAGACCTCACCCACGGTCTTCGCGCCCTTGCCTTCGGCGGCACTCTTGAAGGCGGCCACGGTGCTGCGGCCCATCTCGTAGTCGGGGCCGAGGTAGAAAACGCTGGCGTTGGGCTTGGTGCTGGCCATCCAATCGGCCAGGGCCGCGCTCTGCATGCCGGCGCGGGCGTTCACGCGGAAGACATTCGGGCTGCACTTGTCGCCCGTGATGCTGTCGGCGAAGGACACCGTGGTGGCGATCAAGCGTTGGTTGCGCTCAGCCACCTGGCCCACCGCCAGCGTGCTGCCGCTGTTGACGGTGCCGGTCAGGAAATCGACCTTGTTGACCTGGAACAGCTTCTCGGCCTTTTGGGTGGCCACGGCCGGATTGGCCTCTTCGTCTTCGTAGAGCAACTCCAGCTTGCGCCCCATCACACCGCCGGCAGCGTTGATCTGCGCGGCCGCCAGGTCGAGGCCCCATTTCACCTGCTGGCCGATGCCGGCATAGGTGCCCGACAGCGGCGTGACGACGCCGATCTTGATGGCGCTGCTCTGCGCATGGGCCAGCAAAGGTGTGACGAAAGCCAAGGCGATGGTGCTGCGGGTCAAGGTTTTCATGGGGGCTCTTTCTGGTGGGGGGCAGGGATTCAGCGACCGACGAACTTCGGCTTGCGCTTGCTGTGAAAGGCTTCGACGCCTTCGCGGAAGTCCTCGCTGCTGCGCAGGCGCGAGTAGCAATGGCCTTCCAGTTCGATGGCGATGGACAGCGGCGAGTCTTCGGTGTCGTTGAGCAGTTTCTTGGCCGTGCGCTGGGCAATCGGGCTGAAGCTACGCAATTCGTCGACCAGCGCGTCGGTGGCCTTTTCCAGCTCGGCGTCGGGCACGCAATCGGTGGCCACGCCCCAGTCGAAGGCCTGCTTGCCGCTGATCCGGCGGCTGCGCATCACGATGTCCTTGGTGCGCGTGATGCCGACCATCTTCTGCAGCCGCGCGCTGCCGCCGCTGCCCGGTATCTGCCCCAGCTTCTGCTCGGGCAAGGCGTACAGCGAGGTTTCGGTGACCAGACGGAAATCACAGGCCAGCGTCAGCTCGAAACCGACGCCAAAGCAATAGCCCCGGCCGGCCGCGATGACCGGCTTGCTGCAGCGCGCCGGCGCGGCCACGTTCCAGGCCAACTGGCTGACCTTTTCTGGCGTGGCTTCGAGAAAGCCCTTGATGTCGCCGCCGCTGCTGAAGTGTTCGCCCTGGCCGCGGATGACGATGACGCGCACGCGCTCGTCGGCGTCCAGCGCCTCGATGGTGATGCGCAGTTGCTCGCGCGCCAGCATGCTCACCACGTTCAGCGGGGGGCGATCCAGGATGATATCGGCACGTTCGCGCGCGGCGTCGATCTCGACGCGGAAACCGTCCAGTTCGGTGGGCAGCGTGGCGGCGGGGTGCTTCAGGTCGTTCAGGTTCATGGTGGGTCCTTCGTTACTTGCGTGTCGTTCGAGCAGGTTGTGTGGTTCGCTGTGCGGGGATGGGGTGCGCGGCGCCGCTGGGCTCAGGCGCCGACCACGCCCACGTTCTGGTAGATGTGCTTGATCTCGGTGAAGTCCATCAGTGCGTCGAAGCCATGCAGCCGACCCAGGCCGCTGCGGCGGTAGCCACCGGTCTCGGCCTCGGCGAAGAGCTTGTTGTGGTCATTGATCCAGACCGTGCCGTTGCGCAGGGCGCGCGCCACGCGCAGTGCCCGCGCGCCGTCGTGCGTCCACACGCTGGCCGACAGGCCGTAGTCGCTGTGGTTGGCGCGCTTCACGGCCTCGACCTCGCTCTCGAAGCGCTCCAGCACCACCAGCGGGCCGAAGATCTCCTCCTGCACGAAGAAGGCGCTGCTGTCGCGGTGGGCCACCAGCGTGGGTGTCAGGAAGCTGCTGCCCGCGGGCATGCCGGCGGGACGGCCGCCGCGCAGCAGCACCTCGTCGGCCTCGTCCATCGCGCGCTGGGTTTGCGCGTCCACGCGCGCGCAAGCGGCAGCGTCGATGAGCGGGCCGACCTGCGCGCCGGCTTGGTCGCCCGGTGCCACCACCAGCGCGGCCAGGGCCTGCGTCAGCGCCAGCTTCATCGCGTCGTAGCGGGCGGCATGCACCAGCACGCGCCGCGCCGCGGTGCATTGCTGGCCGCTGATGATGGTGGCGGCAGCCGCCAGTTGCGGCGCCACGCGCGCCACGTCGCAGTCCTCGAACACCAGGCAGGCCGACTTGCCGCCCAGCTCCAGCGACAGCTTCTTCATCGTCGGCGCAGCCGCGGCCATGATGTGCGCGCCGGTGGCATTGCTGCCGGTGAAGCTGATCACATCGACGTCGGGCGACGTGACCAGCGTCTGCGCCACCGCGTGCCCGCTTTCGCTGACGAGGTTGACGACGCCGGGCGGCAGTCCGGGCACCGCGTGCAGGGCGGCGATGACGGCCGCAGTGATCAGGGCGGATTGCGGCGCCGGCTTGATGACCACGGTGCAGCCGGCAGCCAGCGCCGGTGTCAACGCGCGTATCAGCAGCACCACGGGCGCGTTCCACGGGATGATCAGGCCGGCCACGCCAGCCGGCTCTTTCAGCAGGGTGCTGAACACCCCGGGCTCGACTTCGAACACATGGCCGGGCATGTAGCGGGTCAGACCGGCGTAGTAGCGGATCTCGGAGATCGCACCGCCCATCTCGCCGCGCGACTGCGCCAGCACCTTGCCGTTTTCCAACGTCAGCAGACGCGCCAGTTCGTCGGTCTGGCGCTCCAGTCCGCTGGCCCAGTCCAGCATCACCTGCTGGCGCAAGCGCGGGGCCTGCGCCCAGGTGGGCTGCTCGAAGGCGCGGCGGGCCGCGGCAATGGCGGCATGGGCGTCTTCGGCGCTGCCATCGGCGTAGCTGCCGATGACGGTGCCGGTGGCCGGGTCGGTGCGCGTGCCGCTGCGTGCGGCGTGGCGCCACAGGCCGTCGATCAGGAGTCGGGCTTCGAGGGACATGGTGGGTTGCCTTGGCTGCGTCTTCAGTGCATGACCGAGCCGCCGTCGACCACGATCACCTGCCCGGTGACGAAGTCGCTTTCGGCGGACGAGAGATAGACCAGCGTGCCGCACAGGTCCTCGGGCGTGACCTCGCGTTTGATGGCGCGGCTGGCGATGTTGTTGGCGCTGCCTGCGCCTTGCCAGGCCGGGTTGGCCAGCGTGTTCTCGCTGGCCGTGAGGCCGGGCGCCAGGGTGTTGACGCGGATGCCGACATCGCCCAGTTCACGGGCCAGGGCGCGCGTCATGGCCACCACCGCGCCCTTGCTGCTGACGTAGTGCAGCAGCATGGGCACGCCTTTGAAGACCGTGCCCGAGGCGATGTTGACGATCTTGCCGTAGCCCTGCTGGCGCATCTGCGGCACCACGGCCTTGGCGCACTCGAAGGGGCCGCGCACGTTGACCGCCATCACGCGGTCCCACTCGGCGCTGCCGATCTGGTCGAAGGGCTTCATCTCCAGCTGGGCGAAGAGCCCGGCGTTGTTGACCAGGATGTCGATGCGGCCGTAGGCATCGATGGCGGCGGCGGCCATCTGCGCGACCGATTCGGGCGCGCTGACATCGGTGTGCACAGCGATGGCGCGGCCGCCGGCGTCGCGGATCTTCTGGGCCACGGGCTCGGCATCGACGATGTCGCTGCACACCACGGCTGCACCCTCGGCCGCCAGCGCGGCGGCGTAGCGCGCGCCGATGCCCTGGGCGGCGCCCGTGACGATGGCGACGCGGCCCTGGAGTCTGTGCTGGTTCATGCGGCCTGCCCTTGCTTGCGGTTGGTCTTGTTGGTCTTGTCGGCCTTGGCGGCCTTGTCGATCAGCTGCGCATCGACGCGGGCCTGGTCCTCGGCCTTGCGTGCGCTGTCGGACATGCCGTTGAACAGCGTGCCGATGACGCCCTTTTCCAGATCGCTGGTGCCGAACAGGGCATCGCAGATCGGGAAAGTCAGGTTGAAGTTGCGCGTGTGCATGAAGTCGGGGTTGTGGTGCAGCACGTGCATGCGGCGCACGGTGTTCACCAGCGGCATCGCGTCCAGCAGCGGGTGCTGCAGATGGCTCAGCGTGTGCAGGCCCTCGTACATCAGGAAGTAGGCGGCCATGGTCAGCATCGCGATGTAGCCGGCGTTGGCCGACCACAGCGTGCCCAGCAGCAAGGCCACCGGCAGAGCGGCCAGCACGAAGAGCACCGGCGCAAAGGGCGGAAACAGCAGGGCGCGCCAATCTTGCTGGCCGCTGTAGTCCAGCGTCTTGTGGCTGAAGAACTGGTGGTGCGTGTTGACGTGGCGCTTGTAGGCCACCTTCAGCAGGCTCCGCGGGCTGTGCAGCAGGTAGCGGTGGCCGGCCCATTCGGCCCAGTTGCCGAACAAGAACATCGGTATCACCACGGCCAGCCATTCCAGTGCTGTGGGCGCGCTCAGCTTGGCTGCGCAGTACCCGAGCACGCCGCCCGTGAAGCACAGCGTGAAGGCCAGGTGCATCTCGCCGCGGTACCAGCCGGGCGTCTCCGTGCGGTACTGCTGGCGAAAGGCCTGCGAGCGCTGGACGATTTCTTGTTCACGGTTCATGCCTTCTCCTTTAGGGGGTCATTCCAGGCCGAGGAATTTGGCGGCGAAGGCCGGGTCGGCCAGCAGCGCATCGCGCTCGCCTTCCAGCACCGTGCGGCCGTTCTCCAGCACGACGGCGCGCTGCACGAAGTCCAGCGCCCGGTGCGTGTTCTGCTCCACCAGCAGCAGCGTCACGCCGCCGCTGGCGATCTGGCGCAGCGCATCCAGGATCTCGTCGACCAGCTTGGGCGCGACGCCGATGAAGGGCTCGTCGAGGAGCAGCAGGCGCGGGCTCGACATCAGCGCGCGGCCTATGGCCACCATCTGCTGCTGCCCGCCGCTGAGCTCGCCGGCGCTCTGCTTGGCCTTCTGGCGCAGGACGGGGAACAGCGCAAAGACCTGCTCCAGGGGCCCGTCCAGCGCGCGCTTGGGTGCTGCGAAGGCGCCCATAGCCAGGTTCTCCCAGACGCTCATGCCGGTGAACAGGCGTCTGCCTTCGGGTACCAGCGCAATGCCGGCCGCGACGGTCTGTGCGGTGCTGGGCTGCTGCAGCGGCTGGCCGTCAAAGTGGATGCTGCCGCCGGCCACGGGGTACAGGCCCACGATGGCGCCCATCGCCGTGCTCTTGCCGGCGCCGTTGCCGCCCAGCAGGCCCACGCGTTCGCCGCGGCCGACGTGCAGGTTCATGTCCCACAGCGCGCGCGCCTTGCCGTGGTCGACGGCCAGGTTCTTGATCGTCAGCATCAGGCGGCTCCTGCCAGCTTGGGGGGCATCACGATGGGCGGCGCGTCAGGTGCAGCCGACGCGGACGAGCCGAGATAGGTGCGCAGCACGTGCTCGTTCTTCACCACCGCGGCCAGCGGGCCGTCGGCGATCAGCGTGCCCTGCTCCAGCGCGATGACGCGGTCGACCACCTGCTCCAGCGCCGAGAAGATGTGCTCGACCCAGATCACCGTGATGCCGTAGCGGTCGCGCACGTGGCGGATGTGCTCGACGAAGCGCTTGACCTCGGCCGGCGTCAGGCCCGAGGCCACCTCGTCCACCAGCAGCAGGCGCGGGCGGCAGGCCAGCGCACGGGCAAATTCAAGGGCCTTCTTCTCCTGCACGCTCAGCGCGTCGGCGCGTTGGGTCAGGCGCGGGCCCAGCTCGGCGTACTCGATGAACGCGCGGGCCTCGCGCATCGCGTCGCGCGGGCTCAGCGGCTGGCTGCCGAACATCAGCGGAATGGCGATGTTCTCCTGCACCGTCAGGTCGCCGAAGGGGCGTGGGATCTGATAGGTGCGCCCCACGCCCAGGCGGGCGATGCCGTCGCGGCCCAGCGCGGCCAGGTCCTGCCCCGCCAGCAGCACCTGCCCCGCGGTGGGCGTGTGGACGCGCGAGATGCAGTTGAACAGGGTGGTCTTGCCGGAGCCGTTGGGGCCGATCAGGCCGACGATCTCGCCCTGGTTGATCTTCAGGCTCACGTCGTTGACGGCGACGTTGCCACCGAACTGCATGCAAACCCCGCGCAGCTCGATCAGCGGCGCCTGGCGGTCCACCGTCAGGCGTGGCAGCGGCAGGTCGCCGCGGCGGGCGCCTTCGGCCAGCGCCACGGCGGCCGACTCGCCGCCGTACTCGTGGTGTTCACGGCCCAGCGCGGCCAGGCCCGGCACCTTGCGCACCCACAGCGCGCGCAGGAAGCCGCCCGGCATGAAGCGGCCGATCAGCAAGATGGTCAGGCCGTACAGCGTGGCCTGGTAGCCCTTGACGCTGACCAGCAGCCACTGCTGCATGCTGGCCAACACCAGCACGCCCACCAGCGGCCCGAAGCGCAGGCCCGAGCCGGCGAACAGGACCATCGCGATGGGCACCAGCGCCACGTTCAGGCCGAAGACGGTGGCCGGGTCGATGTAGCTCAGCTGCCAGGACTGCAAGGCACCGGCCACGGCGCCGAACAGGCTGGACAACACCAGCACGCGGCGCTTGGCCGGGGCGATCTGCACGCCCACGGTTTCGGCCACCTGCTCGTCGTTGCGGATGCTGCGCAGCGCATAGCCGAATCGGGTGTGGTTGATCTGCAGCGTGAAGCCGAAGACGATCACGCAGACGGCGAGTGCCAGCAAGAAGGCCGGCGTCATGACTTGCGCCACCGGCAGCACGATGCCGTCGGCGCCCTTGGTCAGGCCGCTGAGGTTGTAGGCCAGCACCTCCATCAGCGGCAGCAGCGCCAGCGTGGCGAAGGCGAAGTAGTCACCGTGCAGCCTGAACAGCGGCACCGACAGCAGCAGCGCCACACCCGCCGTGACCACCAGCGCCACGCCCAGCGCCGCCCAGAAGGGCCAGCCGCCCACCAGCGCGATGCAGAAGGCATAGGCGCCGATGCCGTAGAAGGCGTAGTGGCCCAGGTTGACGTAGCCCATTTCGCCGGCCACCCAATCCCAGCTCTGGCCCAGGATGTAGGCGATCAGTACCGTGAAGGCGAAGCTGATGAAGTAGGCGTTGCCGAAGAAGGGCAGCGCCGCCAACGCAGCCACGCCGGCCGAACCGAGGATCCAGCCGATGGCCGAGGTCTGGCGAGCGCTCACCGTGCACCCGCCAGTTTGGGACGCGCCACCAGGATCACCAGCATCGCCACCACGCTGAGCGCGGGCGCCCACTCGGGCTTCCAGTACAGGCCGGTAAGGCCCTCGGCCACGCCCAGAAACACGCCGGCGATCAGCGCGCCCGGCAGGTTGCCGATGCCGCCCACCACGATGATGGTGAAGGCTTTCACCGTGAGGCTGAAGCCCATCGTCGGATCGACCGGAAAGCTCATCACGTACAGCACGGCCGCGATGGCCACCGTGGCCGAGCCGAAGGCAAAGGTCAGCGCCTTCATGCGCGTGCTCTGCACGCCGCAGATCTGCGCGCCGGTGGCGTCTTGCGTCACCGCCCGGATGGCGCGGCCGAACCAGGTGTGCTTGAGCACCAGATGCATCACCACCGTCAACAGCACGATGCCGCCCAGGATCAGCAACTGCACCGTGCTGACGACGATCTCGCCGAACTCCAAGGCCTCAAGCCGCAGCGGAATGTTGCGTTGCGTGGCGCCGGCGGCCTTGGCGGTCAGGTCGCTCAACATCATCAGCGTGCCCACCGTCACCAGCACCGTGCCCACGGTGCTTTCGAAGTGGTTGCGCTTGGCCAGTGGCTTGAGTAGCAAGTGGTAGTAGCCGAAGGCGAGGACGCCCAGCATCGGCGCCAGCAGCAGGGCGATCAGCAGCGGGTGCAACTGCCAACTGGCATAGGCCATGCTGGCGGCCACGCCGCTGACCGCGAGCAAGGTGCCGTGTGCGAAGTTGAGGATGCGCACCACGCCGTAGATGAGGGACAGGCCGAACGCGACCAGCGCGTACAGCCCGCCCAGCAGCACGCCGCCTATGAGGACTTGCAGGAGGACTTCCATGACTTGGCCTTCAGCGCGCTGCGCTTACTTCCAGCTCGGCGACGGCCACTGCAGCGTGGCGGTGGCCACCTCGGGCGGCCACACCACTTGCACCTTGCCGGCCTGCATCTGCACCGTGAAGGCGCCGGTGTTCGGGAAGCCGCGCTCGTCGAAAGTCACGTCGCCGGCCGGGCTCTTGATGGTGCTCTTGAACAGCGCCGTCCTGACCTTCTCGCGGTCGACCTCGCCGGCTTTTTCGATGCCCTGGATCATGCCGAGGTAGGCGGTCAGCCGGCCCAGCGTCCAGATGTAGTCGAACATGGTCACGTCCGAGCGCTTCATCACGGTCTCGACGAGTTCGCTGTAGGCGCCCTTGACGCCGGGGTACCAGCTCAGCTCGCCGGTCATGCCTTCCAGGTCCTTGCCCACCTGGCGCTGCAGCGCACCGGTCAGCATGGTGTGGTGCACGTCCATCGCGCGCACCTTCAGCTGGCGCATCTGCTGCACCAGCGGCACGCTGGCGTTGTCGTAGCTGCTGATGTAGATGATGTCGGCCTTGGCCGCGCGCACCTTGGCGATCAGCGCGGTGAAGTCCTTCAACTCCGGGCTGAAACTCTCGTTGCCCAGCACCTTCATGCCGGCTTCTTCGGCCTTCTTGCTCCAGGTGGCGGTGATGCCCTTCATCACTGGGTTGTCGTGGGTGATGAAGTAGATGCTCTGCGGCTTGGGCGTGGCCTTGCCGATCATCTCGAAGTAGCGCGCCGACCAGTTGGGCACCACCGGAAAGGGCGTGCCCCAGATGTACTTCAGACCGCGGTCGTACAGCGCCGGCGAGGCCACGTTGGCCATCACCATGGGGATCTGGTACTTGTCGGCCATGGGTGGCACCGGGCCGCCGATGGAAGACCAGTCGGGGCCGACGAAGAAGTCGACCTTGTCGACCGTGGCCATCTTCTCGTAGAGCTGCACGGCGGTGGCCGGCACGCTCTGGTCGTCATAGATCACGAACTGCAACGGCAGCTTCTTGTTGCAGGACTTCACGGCGATGCCGCCGCTCTTGTTGATCTCTTCGGCAAAGACCTCGGTCAGCTTGCGCCAGCGGTCGGCCAGCGTGCTGAAGGGGCCGGTCTCGCTGATGGTGGTGCCGAAGACGATAGGGCCGTCGCAGCTGTTGAGCTTGGCGCTGGCGGGCGCGGCGGCCAGGACTGCGGCTGTTGCCAGGATGCTGGTTGCGAATTGCTTCATGACGATGTCTCCGACGATTGGTTTTGTGGTGTGCGAGGGGAAGCGGCGGTGCTCAGGCGTCCGCCAGCGGAGTGCCAGCGAGCGCGGCGGCGCCAGTGGCGGCGACGACGCTTTCGAGATCGACCTCGCGCTCGCCCGGTATGCGCACGCGGGTGAAGACGTGTTCTGAAGAGACCAGGGGCTTGGTCGCGTCCAGACCCATCTTGGCGCCGTAGCCCTGCCATTCCAGCGCAGGCTTGTTGCCTGGAAAAGCGACGGTGGTGGACGGGTCCAGCGCCGAGCCCTGGGCCCCGGTGATGACGACCAGATCGCGGTCGGCCTGGAAGCGGGTGGCCACGGCCCATTCCACTTCCAGCGGGTCGTGCACGTTCACGTCCTCGTCGACCACGATGACCTGCTTCACGTCGTAGTGGCCCGCGAAAGCGCCGAGGATCACGTTCTTGGCCTGGCCTTCGCGCGTCTTCTTCATCTGCACATGCAGGTGGTAGCGGGCCACGCCGCCGACGCTGAGGTGCACATCGGTGACGTTGGGGAAGCTGCGCTGAAGGTGGGCCAGCAGCGTCGCTTCACGCGGAATGGCGCCCAGCAGCAGGTGTTCCATCTCGGCCGGCACGATGGTGTGGAAGATCGGGTCGCGCCGGTGGGTGATGGCCGTGATCTGGATCACCTCGCGTTCTTCGCGCGCGCTGTAGTACTTCGGGAATTCGCCGAAAGGCCCTTCGGCTTCGCGCACGTGGGGCAGCAGGCGGCCTTCGATGACGATTTCGGCTTCGGCCGGCACACGCACGTCGTTCGTCAGGCACTTGACCACCGGCAAGGGGCTGCCGTGCAGCGCACCGGCGATGGTCAGTTCATCGCAATCGATCGCCGCGATGGCCTGCGAGGCCAGGGCCGTCAGCGGATCGACGCCGATCACGATGGCGATGTCCAGCGCCTGGCCTTGCGCCTCGGCCGCCGCAAAGTAGGCGTGCAGATGGCGCGGCAGGATCAGGATGCCCATGCGGTCGCGGCCATGGATCTGGATGCGGTTGATCGACACGTTCTGCACGCCCGTCTTCGGGTTGCGCGCAATCACCAAGCCGGCGGTGATGTAGGGGCCGTCGTCGTGCTCGCTGTGCGTGGGGATGGGCAGCAGGGTGCGGATGTCACCTTGCGTGGCATCGAAGCGGTGCACCACTTGCTGGGCCGGCGCGTCGCCGACCTCGGTCCACGGCAGCGGATGCTCGGCGGCGGTGCGAAAGCGCTGCAGCAGTTGCGGCTCGGAAACACCCATCGCTTCGGCGATCCAGCTGCGGCGCGACATGAAGCCCGTCACCACCGGCATGGCATGGCCACCGGGTTGTGGAAAGTAAGCCGCCTGCCGGCCATCCAGGCGTTTGGCGATGGCGGCCAGTTCATGCTTCAAGGCCACGCCCGGGCGGATGGCGACCAGGCGGTCGGTTTCGCCCAGGTGGCGCAGCCAGCCGCGCAGGCTGGTGTGGATGGTGTGCATCGCGGCGGGCCTCAATCGATGGCTTGCAGCTTGGCGTCGCGCGCCACGCGGGCCCACTTGCTCACTTCGCCCTGGAAGAAGGCGGCGAACTGCGCGGGGGTGTCGGGTGCCGAGGGAACGAAGCCGGCATCGATCAGCCTGGCCTTGAAAGCCGGGTCGGCCACGGCTTTGGCTGCGGCAGCCGACAGCGCATCGACGATGGGCTTGGGCGTTCCAGCCGGCGCGAAAAGGCCGAACCAGCCGTTGAAGTCATAGCCCGGCACACCGGCTTCGGCAATCGTCGGCAGGTCGGGTGCGGCCGGAGTGCGGCGCGCGGTGCTGACCGCCAGCGCGCGCAGCCTGCCGGCCTTCACCTGCGGCAAAGCCGAGGTCTGGAACATGAACATCAGGTCGACAGTGCCGGCCATCACATCGGGCAGGGCCTGGCTGTCGGCCTTGTAGGGGATGTGGGTCATGTCGACGCCGGCCAGGGTCTTGAACAGCTCGCCGGCCAGGTGGCTGCTGGTGCCCATGCCCGACGAGCTGAAGGTCAGCTTGCCCGGCTTGGCCTTGGCATAGGCAATCAGCTCAGCGATGTTTTTCACCGGCAGACCGGGCGTCACGACGACGATCATCGGCACACCGCAACACAAGCTGACGGCCATCAGGTCTTTCAGCGGATCGAAGCTCATCTTCTTCTGGATGGCGGGGTTGCTGGCCAGGCTGGTGGCGGCCATCACCACCGTGTAGCCATCGGGCGCTGAGCGCACCGTGGCTTCGGCGCCCAGGTTGCCGCCGGCCCCGGGCTTGTTGTCGACGAGCACGCGCTGACCCAGGATCTCGCCCATCTTGTCGCCCACCAGGCGGCCGATCTGGTCGCCGGTTCCGCCTGCGCTGTAGGGCACCACCATGCGGATCATCTTGTTCGGGTAGGCCTCAGCCGCCCAGGAATTCAGCGCCGCCAGCATCAGCAGGCCGCTTGCCATCAGCGTCTTCATTTCGGGGTCTCCACTGCGGCCGTGACCGCTTCGTATTCACCGGCCTGCAACTTGCGCCGCAGCACCTTGCCCACCGGGCTTTTGGGAATTTCCCGCACGAAGATGTAGTCGCGCGGGCGCTTGAAATTGACGAGTTCGCTGCGCCGGCAGTGCGCGTCCAGCGCGGCAGCGTCCACCGCGCTGCGCGCCTTGACGAAGGCCACCACCTTCTGGCCCCAGCGCGCGTCGAAGAGGCCGGCCACGGCCACTTCATCGACGGCGGGGTGCAGCGACAGCACCGACTCGATGTCCACCGGCGAGATGTTCTCGCCGCCGCTGATGATCATGTCGTCGACCCGGCCGGTGACGTAGAGGTCGCCTTCGGCATCGGTGTAGCCGGTGTCACCGGTGAAATACCAGCCGCCGTGCAGGCTCTTGGCGTTGGCTTCGGGGCGCTTGTGATAGCCCTCGAAGGCCTCGTCACCGGCCATGTCGGCGATGACCTGGCCTTCTTCGCCCAGCGCCGCCAGGCGCTCGGGGTCGGTGCTGTTCAGCTGGACCACGCGCAGCCGCGTGTTCAGGCCCGCGCGGCCGGCCGAGCCGGGCTTGGCGACGGCGCGCTGGTTGATGCTGAAGGTGTAGATCTCGCTGCTGCCGTAGTGGTTGACGAAGAGCTCGGGGCTGAAGGCGCGGTCCAGACGCTGCAGCAGTGCGTCGTGCATGGGCGCGCCGGCAAAGCCCAGCTTGCTGACGCTGGCGGTGTCGGTGGCCGCGAAATCGGCATGGCCCAGCAGGTCGTGGTACAGCGTGGGCACCAGGTAGAGGTGGGTCACGCGTTCGGCCTGTATCGCGGCCAGTGCCTGCTGCGCGTCGAAGCGCGGGATGCAGACGAAGCGCCCGTCGACCAGGGCCAGCGCCAGCAGGCTGCGCACGCCCATCGTGTGATACAGCGGCATGACCCCCAGCGTGCATTCGGCATCGCCATAGCGGTTCTGCGCCACATGGGCCAGCGCAGCGGCGCGTTCGGCGCGGTGGCGGCGCGGCACGCCTTTGGGCCGGCCGGTGGTGCCGCTGGTGTACAGCATCAGTGAGCCGTCTTCGGCCGTGGCGCAGGGCAGCGGCATTTGTGGGCCGGTCAGCCAATCTTCGAAGCGCAACGTGCCCCCGCTGGCGCTGCCCACGCTGACGCGCGGCAGGTTGCAGGCCAGCGCGGAAGCGGCCACGGCGTCTTGCACCACGCTTTCGTAAACCAGCGCCTTGGCCTCGGCATCGGCCAGGCAGTGGTCGATCTCGTCGCCCTTGGCGCGCCAGTTCAGTGGCGTCATCACGATGCCCGCGAACTGGCAGGCCCAGTGCAGCGTGGCCATCTCCCAGCGGTTCTGCAGCACGGCCAGCAGGTGGTCGCCGCGTTGCAGGCCGAGCTGCGCCAGACCAGCCTGCACGGCGCCGATGCGCAGCGCCCACTCGGCGTAGGTCAGGCGCACACCGCCGTCGACCAGCGCGGTGCGGCGCGGGCTGCGTTCCAGGCTTTGCAAGAAGGTGCGGCCCAGGTCAAACATGGGCCGGCTCCGCAAGCGTGGCGCGGCGCGCACGGGCGACATCCAGAATGGCCGCCACGATGGGCGTGTAGCCCGTGCAGCGGCACAGATGGCCCGACAGCATCTCGCGAACCTGGGCTTCGGACGGATCGCTGACGCGGCCCAGCCAGTCGCTGCACGACATCAGGATGCCGGCCGTGCAGAAACCGCATTGCAGCGCGTGATGGCGTTTGAAGGCGGCCTGCAGGTCATTCATCACACCATCGCTGGCCAGGCCTTCGACGGTCCGCACGGCGCGGCCGTCGACTTGCACCGCCAGCGTCAGGCAGGCGCGTTGCGCCACGCCATCGACCTGCACCGTGCAGGCCCCGCAGACGCCGTGTTCGCAGCCCACGTGGGTGCCGGTGGCGCCCAGTGCATGGCGCAAGAAGTCGCTGAGCAGCAGGCGCGTGTGGGCATGCGCCTGGCGCGGCTGGCCGTTCAGCGTGAGGTGGATCGGGTGCGGCGTGTCGCGCGGCAGTAAGGCGGTCATCGCGGGCTCCGGTGGGTGGTGTGGGACAGCGCCTGGGCAACGGCCCGGCGCCCCAGTTCGCGCACCAGCTGGCGGCGCAGCGCCGCGCTGGCTTGCGGTTCGTCGCGGGCTTGCAACGACCAGGCGAATTCGTTCAAGGCATCGGGCAGGGCGCTGCCCGGCAGGTGCGGAAAGTCGCGCGCCACGGCCTGGTCGGCGACGCCGCCGATGGCGATGCGCAGGCCTTGTGCGTGGGCCACCACGGCCACTGCACAGAGCGCGAAATCACCGTGGCGCACGCCGAACTCTGCGAAGCCGTGGCCGTCGCCCGGTGTGGCCAGAGGGAAGCGCACGGCTTCCACCAATTCATCGGCGCGCCGGGCCGTCAGCAACATGCCGGTGAAGAAATCGGCGGCCTTCACCGTGCGCAGGCCCTTGGCGCTGCGCAAGACCACTTCGCCTTTCAAGGCCAGCAGGCACAGTGGCAACTCGGCCGAAGGATCGGCATGGGCGATGCTGCCGGCCACGGTGCCGCGGTTGCGGATCGGGAAGTGCGAAATGTGCGGGAAGGCCAGCGCCAGCAGTGGCAGTTCTTGCGCCAGTGTGGGCCGCCCTTCAACCGCCGCCTGCGTGGCGGCAGCGCCGATGTGCAGCGCGCCGCGCTCCACCTGCACGCGGGCCAGGCTGACGCTGCGCGAAATGTCCAGCAAGCGCTGCGGTGCCGCCAGGCGCATGTTCAGCACCGCCATCAGCGACTGCCCGCCGGCCAGGATGCGCGCGTCTTCGCCCAGCTGGGCGAGCACGGCAGCAGCTTCTTCGGCGCTGTCGGTGCGCTGGTAGTCGAAGGCGGCCGGCTTCATGCACCCACCCCGAACCAGCGCAGCAGGCGCTGCCACAGCGAGGGCGCTGCGGCCGCCGTCGGGTCACCCACCGCCTGACGACCCAGCGATTCGAAGAGTTGCGCCAGGATGATGCGGGCGGCGCCTTCCAACATGCGGCTGCCGACGGCGGCCACCTTGCCGCCCACCTGGGCCTGGTAGTTGTAGTGCAGGCGCGTGCCGGTGGCCGTGGCTTCCAGCCGCACCGTGCCGTCGCCGGCGCCGGTGCCCAGCGACGATTGCCCCGAGCCGGCCAAGCGCAGGCTGCGCGGTGCGTCGATCTCGCTCAGCGCAATCTGTGCGGCATAGCGGGCCTTCACCAGGCCCACGCCCACGGTCACGTCGGCCTGGTAGCGGTTGGCGCCGGTTGCCACCAGCGCGTGGCAACCGGGGATCACGCGGGCCAGCGCCACCGGGTCCAGCAGCACCGCGAACACGCGCTCGGGTGGCGCCGCAATGTCCACCGTGCCTTGCGCTTGCAAGGCCAGGCCGCCAGCGACGCGGGGCGCTGCCGCCGGCTGCTGCAGCGAGGCCGGCGCGGCCGGTTCATCGGCCGCGATTGAGGCCAGCACGCGCGACGGCGTCAGCGGCAGCCGCACGTCGGCCTCATCGCCTGCAGCGCGCAAGGGTCGCAGCGCATCGGCAAAGGCGTTGGCGATGCACACCGGCGTGCTCATGTTGTTGCCTTCGCCCAGGCCCTTGGCGCCCAGCGGCGTGAACGGGCTGGGCGTTTCCAGGTGCACGATGATGGGGTCGGGCACTTCGCAAGCGGTGGGCACCAGGTAGTCGGCGAAAGTGCCACTTTGAAAGCCGCCATCGGGCGCATAGCGGAACTCTTCCATCAACGCAGCGCCCAGGCCTTGCGCGAAGGCGCCGCAGATCTGGCCATCGGCCAAAGCCGGATTGAGGATGCGCCCGGCGTCGTGCGCGGTGATGTAGCGGTCCACCGTCACGCGGCCGGTCGTCGGGTCCACGTCCAGGCCACAGATGTCGAAGACGAAGCCATAGCAGGCCGAGGTGTTGACGCGGTCTTGCGCGTCGGGCGCGGCCAGCGTGGGGGGGGTCCAGAAAACCGTCTCGCGCAAGCCGGGCGTCAGGCCAGCGGGCAGCAGCGCCGGCGCCCAGTGCGGGCCGGCGGCGAGGCGCGTGAAAGGCTGCTTGCGCTCGGGCTGCGCGGCGTCAAAGACCTGGCCGCCCGCGAAGCGCACGGCTTCGACAGGGCAGGCGAATTGCGCGGCAGCGATGCGCGCAATCTTGTCGCGCAACTGCAGCGCAGCCAGGTGCACGGTGCCCGCCACGGCGCCGGCAAAGCGGCTGCTGTAGTTGCCGGCGGCCACGCTCCAGGCGTCTTTCGCGGTGTCAAATTCGACGTTGGTCACGACCTGGGCCGGCAGCACGCCGAAGACATCGGCCACGACCTGCGCGCAGACCGTCATGTGGCCCTGGCCGGCCGGCGCCGAAGCGATGCTGACGTTGATGCCGCCCAGCAGGTCGATGGCCACGGTGGCGCTGGCGATGGCGCCGTTCTTCGGCCCGGCCCTGGCGCGCTGCTCGGCCGTCAGCACGGTGCTGATGTAGCCCATGTTCGACACCGAGGGCTCGACGATGGCGGCCACGCCAATGCCGTACAAGCGGCCCGCGGCGCGCGCGGCCGCCTGGCGCTCGGCCAGGCCGGCTTGCGCGGCAGCGGCCTGCGCCATCTGCATCAGGCGGTGGTAGTCGCCCGAGTCCAGCACCGCGCCGGCCGCGGCGGTGTACGGAAACTGTTCGGCGCGCACGAAGTTGCGCGCGCGCAGCTCGCAGGCGTCCAGCCCCAACTGCACGGCGATGCGGTCCATCAGCCGTTCCAGCGCGTAAAAAACCTGCGGCCCGCCGAAGCCGCGCACCAGGCCGGTCGGCGTCTTGTTGGTCAGCACCACGCGGTTGCGCACGGCCAAGTTGGCGATGTCGTAGGCGCCGGTCAGCGCGCCGTGCATGCGGTAGAAGGTGGCCGGCTCGGGCGCGCGCAAGTAGGCGCCGACCTCGTCGCGCTGGTCGTAGCGCAGCGCGGTGATGCGGCCATCGGCCTGCACGGCGGCTTCGATGTGCGTCAGGCGCGCGGTGGCCGAAGTGGCCGCGCCCAGGTGTTCCAGTCGGTCTTCGACCCATTTCACGGGCGCGCCGGCCTTGCGCGAGGCCAGGCACATCAGCACCACATAGGGCAACACCGCCTGCTTGACGCCGAAGCTGCCGCCGGAATCGCGCGGCACCTTGTGGCGCAACTTGTTGCCGGCCACCTTCAGCGCCAGCGCCATCACGGTGTGCAGCGAGAAGGGGCCCATGAAATTGGACATCACCTCGTAGCCTTCGTCGCCGGCCAGGTGCTCGGCCACGACCACGCCGCATTCGATGGGCGTGCAGCTGTTGCGCGGGTAATGCACCGTCAAGGCGACGCGGTGGGCGGCGGCGGCGAAGGCGGCTTCGGGGTCGCCGTAGCGGAAGTCGCGCTCGGACACCACATTGCTGCCCACGGCCGCGTGCAGCAGCGGCGCATCGGCGGCGCAGGCGGCTTCGATGTCGATCACGGCCGGCAGCGCGCGGTATTCGACGCGGATCAGGTCCAGCGCGTCTTCGGCCGTGTAGCGGTCTTGCGCCACCACCACGGCCACGGGCTCGCCGCTGTAGCGCACGCAGTCCACGGCCAACACCCAGTGCTGCATCGGCTGCTTCACGCCGACCAAGAAGGGCTGGCTCCAGCGCTGCACGTCAACACCCGTCAACACGGCGCGCACACCGGGCAAGGCCAGCGCCGCGCTGGCGTCCACGCCCAGCAGTTCGGCATGCGCATGCGGGCTGCGCAAAACGGCGGCGTGCAGCGTGCCCGGCGTCACGCCCAGGTCGTCGCCATAGCGGCCGCTGCCGCGCAGCAGCGCTTCGTCTTCCAGGCGCTCCAGCGGCTGGCCGAGGTGGGGGGTGGGCTGGGCCTGGGTCAGGCTCGCGTCGCTGTGCAAAGTGGCTCCGGCATGTCGGGTTGCGGTGGAAGCGAAGTCTCCGCAGACGCGCCGAAAACGGTTAACGCATTCATCGGGCGAAGGTCCGTTTTGTCGGATCAAGGACCCAATCGTCAGATGATTTGCGTGCTGCAGCGCCGCAAATCACGCCGCATTCGGGTCTACCCGAGGGCGTTGTTCGAGCCGCGCGCCGGGCTCAGATCACCGGCGGCAGCAGCGTGGCTTGCGCCGGCGGTTCGAACAGGTTGACCTTGCGCCGGTAGTCGCTGGGTGTGATGCCCAGGTGCTGGCGGAAGAAGCGCGAGAAGTGGCCCGGCGCCGAGAAGCCGAGGTCCTGCGCCACATCGGCCACCGGTTCGTTGCTGCGCGTCAGGCGCTGCACGGCGGCCTCGAAGCGCAGCACGTTGACGTAGACCAGCGGCGTGACTTGCGTGTCGCGCTGGAACAGCGAGTGGAAGTGGGCTCGCGACAGCCCGCTGCGCGTGGCCAGGGCTTCCACGTCGAGTTCGTGTGCCAGGTCCTGCTTCATCAGCGCGATGGCTTGGCGGATGCGCGGGTCCATCGAGATCGGCGGCTTGCTGCGCAGCAGGCTGCTCAGGTCGCGCCAGCCCGAATAGCTTTCGATCACGACCACGATCAGGTTGAACAACAATTCTTCCAGCCGCGCCGGCGAAACCTCGTCGGCCCACCACAGTTCCAGCACGAACTCTTCGGCGATCTTGCGCGTGGCCTGGGTGATGCGCACACAGGGTTGCGGGAAGAAGCGCGGGTGGCCGGACAAGGCCAGTGAGCGCTGCAGTTCGGCCAGCCAACTGGGTTCGATGTACAGCGCCAGGATCAGCGTGCGTTCGCCGGGGGCCAGGCGGTGCTCGTAAGTGTGGTGTTCCCAGGCGTTGACCAGCACCACGGTGTCGTCGGTCAGCGGCGCCGTCTCGCCGCGCACCGTGAAGGCGCTGTCGGCACCGCCCGACTTGATCAGGATGTGGCAATGGTGGTGGGCGTGGCCGACCAGTGGGGCACTCATGTCGAGCAGCGCCACACGACCGAAGCGGCCTTGCAGGATCTTGATGGCGTCGGACATGGACACTCGCGTTCGGGGGGCTGAGTGTCCCGTATCCGGGCCCGCGCTGACCAGTCGGGCTTACACCGTCGGCATGCGGCAAACTTGGCCCCATGAATCTGAATCGCGGACCTCTTCACGGCTTGCGGGTGATCGAGCTCGCCAGCATCGGCCCCGGCCCCCTGGCCTGCATGCTGCTGGCCGACCTGGGCGCCGATGTCGTGCGCATCGACCGCCTGGGGCCCAGCGGGCTGGGCCTGTCGTTGCAGCCCGAGCACAACGTCAACGGCCGCGGCCGGCGCTCGGTGGCGCTGGACCTGAAGTCGCCCGCCGGCCGTGATGCCGTGCTGCGTTTGCTCGCCACCGCCGACGTGCTGGTCGAGGGCTTCCGCCCCGGCGTCACCGAGAGCCTGGGCCTGGGCCCGGCCGATTGCCAGGCCATCAACCCGGCTCTGGTCTACGGCCGCATGACGGGCTTCGGCCAGACCGGGCCGCTGGCTGGCGCGGCCGGCCACGACATCAACTACATCGCGCTGACCGGCGTGCTGCATGCGATAGGCCCGGCCGGCGGCGCGCCGGTGCCACCGCTGAACCTGGTGGGCGATTACGGCGGCGGTGCGCTCTACCTGGCCTTCGGCGTGATGGCCGCGCTCTACGAACGCCAGCGTTCGGGCCTGGGCCAGGTGGTGGACGCGGCGATGGTGGACGGCGCTTCGTCGCTGGCCTCCATCTTCCACGGCCTGCAGGCCGCCGGCAGCTGGACTGCCGAGCGCGGCGCCAACCTGCTGGACGGCGGCGCGCCCTTCTACGGCACCTTTGAGACGGCTGACGGCAAGCACATCAGCCTGGGCGCGCTGGAACCCAAATTCTTCAAGCTGTTGGCCGAAGCGCTGGGGCTGGAAGCGCGCTTTGTGCAGCGCCAGTACGACCGTCGGCTGTGGCCCGAGATGCGCGGGGCAATAGCCGCCGCCGTGCTGCTGCGCAGCCGCGACGACTGGTGCGCGCGGCTCGAAGGCACCGACGCCTGCTTCGCCCCTGTGCTGACTTTCGCCGAGGCCGCACAGCACGGCCACGCACGCTCGCGCGGCGCTTTTGTGGAGGTCGCCGGCCTGGTGCAACCCGCTCCCGCGCCGCGCTTCAGCCGCACACCAGCCGGCCATCCGCACCCCACGCCGAACGACGGCGAACACACCGCTGCCGTGCTGGGCGAAGCCGGCTTCACTGCGGACGAGATCGACGCACTGATCACGCAAGGCATCGCCCGATGAAGACGACCACCACCACCGCGAACCCAAGCCCACACGCCACCCCCGGCGACGCCCGCCGCGCCGCCACGCTGTTGCTGCTGCGCGACGGCGCCGACGGCCTGGAAGTGCTGATGCTGCGCCGCGCCGAACGCGACGGCGACCTGCGCAGCGGTGCCGTCGTCTTCCCCGGCGGCATGCTGGACCCGCGCGACCGGCACGCCCACGCGCATGTGCTGGGCGCTGACGACGCCAGCGTCAGCGCACGCCTGAACCTGCCCGAGGGCGGGCTCGATTACGCCATCGCCGCGCTGCGCGAGACCTACGAAGAAGTCGGTCTGCTGATCGTCGAAGGCGGATTCGACGCCGCCACTTTGCAGCCCTGGCGTGAACGCCTGCAGGCCGGTGAGACGGGCATCGCCGACTTGTGCGCGGCGCACGGCTTGCGCCTGGACGTGAGCGGCCTGGCCTACCACGCGCACTGGCTGACACCGCCGGGCCTGCCCAAGCGCTTCGACACCCGCTTCTTCGCGATGCTGGCGCCCGCCGGGCAAGAGGCCGTGGCCGATAACGGCGAAGCGCAGGAACTGATGTGGTTGACGCCCACCGCCGCGCTGAGCCGCGAGCGCGGCCTGAAGCTGATGCCGGTGACGCAACGCATGCTGCAGGAACTGGCGCGCCACGCTGATGCGGCGGCCGCGATGGCCGAGATTCGCGCGCGCAGCCACTTCCCGCTGATGATGCCGCGCCGCGCCATCGGCCCCAAAGGCCCGCGCGCCGTGCTGCCCGACGAACACGCCCACGCCGAGATCGGCAAGCTTGACCCCGAGGGCCGTGGCGATGTGTCCTGCGAACTGCTGCCCGGTCGCGCGGTGCGCCTGTCGCCGCGCATCTTGCGCATCACCGCGCCCAACCCGGGCGTGATGACGGGCCCCGGCACCAACAGCTATTTCATCAGCGACAGCCAGGGGCTGGGCTGGACCGCCATCGACCCCGGCCCTGACAGCGCCGAGCATTTGCAAACCATGCTGGCGCTGTTGCCCGGGCCGCTGGAACGCATCCTGGTCACCCACACCCACCGTGACCATTCACCGGGCGCGGCGGCCTTGTCACAGGCCACCGGCGCGCCGGTTTGGGGCCGCGTGGCGGCGCACCCGATGTGGCAAGACGAAACCTTCGCGCCCGCGCAGCAGCCGCAGCACGGCGAGCGCATCGCCGTCGGCGCCGACACCACGCTGCGCGTCGTCCACACGCCGGGGCATGCGTCCAATCACCTGTGTTTCCTGCTGGAAGAAGAGCGCTTGCTGTTCACCGGCGACCACGTCATGCAGGGCAGCACGGTGGTCATCAACCCGCCCGACGGCGACATGTCGGCCTACCTGGCGGCCTTGCGCGGCCTGCAGGACGAAGACCTGGAATGGCTGGCCCCGGGCCACGGTTTTCTGGTGGCCCAGCCGCAGGCGGTGATCGCGCATTTGATCGCCCACCGCCTGAAGCGCGAGGCCAAGGTGTTGGCCGCTTTCAGCCGCGTGGGCGGCAGCGCCACGCTGGCGACGCTGGTGCAGCAGGTCTACGACGACGTGCCAGCGGGCCTGCACGGCGTGGCCACGCGGTCTTTGCTGGCCCACCTGCTGAAGCTGCAGGTCGATGGCGCGGTGGCGCTGCAGGGCGAAGTCTGGGTGGCGTCAGCCGGCTGAGGTCGCCTGCGGCGGCGCTTGCCAACGCCCGTCCAACAGCAGTTGGTGGGGTTTGAACTGGGTCTTGTAGGCCATCTTGGGGCTCTGTGCGATCCAGTAGCCCAGATAGACGTAGGAGAGCTTCAGCAGGCGCGTCTGCTCGATCTGCCACAGCACGCTGTAGGTGCCGTAGCTGGCCTCGTCGTCGGGGTCGTAATAGGTGTAGACGGCCGAAATGCCGTCGCTCAACACGTCGAGTATCGACACCATCTTCAGCGCGCCCAGGGTGCCGTCGGCGGTGGCCTCGCGAAATTCCACCAGGCGTGAATTGACGCGGCTTTGAAGCAGGAACTGGGTGTACTGGTCAACGCTGTCGTGGTCCATGCCGCCGCCGCTGTGGCGGCCGCTTTGGTAGCGCAGATAGAGCTGGTAGTGCTCGGCGACAAAGCCCAGGCGCAGCACGCGGGCCTTCAGCGTGGCGTGGGTCTTGCCGGCACGGCGCTGGCTGCGCGTGGGTGTGTAGCTGGCCACCGGCAGGCGCAGGGGCACGCAAGCGCGGCAGCCGTCGCAATAGGGGCGGTAGGTGAACATGCCGCTGCGCCGAAAGCCCGCTGCCACCAGGCTGGAATAGGTTTCCGCGTGGATCAGGTGGCTGGGCGTGGCCACCTGCGAGCGGGCCTGGCGGTCCGGCAGGTAGCTGCACTCGTACGGCGCAGTCGCATAGAACTGCAGGGTTTGGAGCGGGAAGTCTCTGAGGTCTGTCACAGTGGTGGGTGCATCAGGCAGACAAAATGTGATTCCAGTATAGGGGGGTGAAGCGCCAATCGAGTGGTGGTTCGGATTGGGCCTGCCGTATATGC
>JAYVBO010000275.1:0-3686 GCA_043750435.1 Betaproteobacteria bacterium
GTGTGTTCGATGCGTGTGTCCCTCGGCGCGTCGGTGGACACCGCCACCTGCACGCTGTCACCCAGCAAAGAAAAAATGCCAACCGACTTCATGGCGGTCTGGGCCCAGGCGCCGGGCGCGGCAGCGGCCAGCAAAGCAAGCAGCGTGAGCCTGCGGGGTGTGTTCATCGTGTCTCTCCGTAAGGGTGTGCCAGGCAGGCTGCCCAGGCCTTCAAGTGGCCACCAGCAGCGGAATTTCGCGCGCCAGTTCGCTTTCCAGCAGGCTGCGCAGCCGGGCAATTTTCTCTTCGGTGCTCAGCACATCCCAGGGGTCGACAAAGGTGGGGCTGGCGGCCACCGGGAAGGCCCTCGCCGCTGCGCACAGGCGGTGGTTGAGCACGGCGCCGGTGCGGGCATCGGCCAGCGTCAGCTGCAGGTAAACGTAGGGGGCCAGCAGCCCCCTGCCGGTGGCGCCGGACTCGACCACGCGCAACTCCGTTCTCGTATCGACGTAGTAGCCCAGTCCGCGCAGCTTGCCGCCGCCCAGGCGGCCGTCCAGCAGCGGGATGCTGGTATCGGCGCGGTGCTTGGTGATCATCACCAGGTGAGTGGCCCGGCTTTGTTCCAGCGCATCCACCAGGCTGCCCGGCAGGGCCACGCTCTTGTCGTCGACCAGGCGTTCGGCCTGTTCGTGCAGCGGCGAAGGGGCCACGGCCAGCAGGATGGCCTTGGCACGGCCCCCGGCTTCCAGCGCCTGTCCGACGGCAGACAGCGCGATCTGGTCCATCACGCCCTTGGCGTCGAGGACGACGCGCTGGCGGTTGGGGTCCAGCAGGGTGCCGGTGACCGGGCCGGCGTAAACGACCGTCAACTTGTCGCCGACCAGCGACACCACCGCATAACGCCGAGCCGTCTGAGCCCGCGCCGGCACCGCAGCCAAGGCGGTGGTGAAAGCAGCCGCACCGGCCGCCTGAATCCATTGCCGTCGTGCGCGGCTGTTTGCATCTTTGTGCATGGTTCTCCCTGAAAAACGCAGCCCGGCCGGCTGCGTGCCAATAGTTTAGAAGTGAATCCCCCGCATCAGTTGCTGCATCGCCATGGCCTCGGCGCTGAGCTGGGGCTTGGCGGCCTTCTCGCCGGGCTTGGCGCCCTTGGCCGCGCTTGAATCGGGGAACATGCGGAAGGTGGTGTTCATGCCGATCTGCGCCACCCGCGGCATCAGCGCGTGCAGCACCTGGCCGGTGATGCCCAAACGCGTGGCTATGCGCACCGGCTTGCTGATGCAGGCCTGGGCAATCATGTCGGCGGCCTCTTCAGGCGCCAGCGTGGGCACGTTCTTGTAGATCTGCGTGGGCGCAATCATGGGCGTGCGCACCAGCGGCATGTTGATGGTGGTGAAGCTCACGCCCTGGTCGGCGAATTCGCTGCTGGCGCAGCGCGTCCAGGCGTCCAGCGCGGCCTTGCTGGCCACGTAGGCGGAAAAGCGCGGCGCGTTCGTCAACACGCCGATGCTGCTGATGTTGACGACGTGGCCGCGCCGCTTGGCCACCATGCCGGGCAGCAAGCCCATGGTGACGCGCAGACAGCCGAAGTAGTTCAGCTGCATGGTGCGTTCGTAGTCGTGAAAGCGGTCGTAGCTGCTTTCGATGGCGCGGCGAATGCTGCGCCCGGCGTTGTTGATCAGGAAATCAACGCCGCCGTGCTGGGCCACCACCAACTGCGTGAAGCGGTCGCAATCGGCCATGTCGGCGATGTCGGCCGCGTAGGCCACGAAGGCGTAGCCCTTGGCCTTGGCCTCGGCGCAGGCCTCATCCAGTTTGTCCTGGTCGCGGCCGCAGATCACGGTGATGGCGCCGGCTTCAGCGAACTTGTGCGCCGCCGCCAGGCCGATGCCCGACGAGCCGCCCGTCACCAACACCACCTTGCCGCCCACGGTGCCCTTCAGGCTGCGGTCGATGAACAGGTCGGGGTCGAGGTGGCGTTCCCAATAGTCCCACAGCACCCAGGCGTAATCCTTCAGATTCGGGCAGGTGATGCCGCTGCCCTTCAGCACCGCGTCCAGCGCGCGGCTGTCGTAGCGCGTGGGGAAGTTGATGAAGGTGAACATGTCGTCGGGCAGGCCCAGGTCCTTCATCACCGCCGCGCGGATGCGGCGCACCGGGGCCAGCGCCATCAAGCCCTTCTTCACGCTTTTCGGGATGAAGCCCAGCAGGGCGGCGTTGACGAAGACGTTCATCTTCGGTGCGTGCGCGGCGCGGCTGAAGATGTCCAGCACATCGCCCACGCGGTAGCCCTCAGGGTCTACCAAGTGGAAGCATTGGCTCTTCAGGTCTACCTTGGCGTGGCTGATGTGGTCGATGCAGCGCACCACGAAATCCACCGGCACGATGTTGATCCGCCCGCCTTCAATGCCCATGCTGGGCATCCACGGCGGCAGGATCTGGCGCATACGCTGGATCAGTTTGAAGAAGTAGTACGGTCCGTCGATCTTGTCCATCTCGCCGGTTTTGCTGTCGCCCACCACCAGCGCCGGGCGGTACACCGTCCAGGGCACTTTGCATTCCTGGCGCACGATTTTTTCGCTCTCGTGCTTGGTCATGAAATAGGGGTGGTCCAGCCCTTCCGCTTCGTCAAACATGTCTTCGCGGAACACGCCTTCGTACAGGCCCGCGGCGGCAATGCTGCTGACGTGGTGCAGATGCCCAGCGTCGACTGCCTTGGCAAATTCGACCAGGTTGCGTGTGCCTTCGACGTTGACCAGAACCTGGCTTTCCTCGTCGGCGCTGAGGTCGTAGACGGCGGCCAGGTGGTAGACCGCGTCGACCTTGCCCTTCAGGGCCTTGAGCGTGTCGGCCGCCACGCCCAGCTTCTTGGCGGTCAGGTCGCCCGTCACCGGCACCGCGCGGGCTTTGCTGACGCCCCAGTGGTCATACAGCGCGGCGAGCTTGCCTTCGCTGCCGGGTCGCACCAGGAAGTGCACCACGGCGCCCTTGCGGGCGAGCAATGCCTTGACCAGTCGTTTGCCGATGAATCCGGTTGCACCGGTGACGAAATACTGCATGCTGAATTCCTCAGGGGTGTGCGCCTGTGGGCGACGGTCTGCGGAAGAGCATAGAGCCGTCTCACTAGAGATTTAGGCTGCTCCTTCCAGGGGGGAACCCTATATTCCGATCCACCCACTTACCAACACCAAGCAGGAGACCCCCATGGTCAAGAAGATCAGCAAGCCCGCCGAAACCACCACCGACAAGGCCAGCGGCGCCAGCGCGCAAGCCAGCCAACTGGCGGCTTCGGTCAAGGATTCGGCCCAGCACATCTGGCTGGCCGGCATGGGTGCATTCAGCAAGGCGCAGGAAGAAGGCACCAAGGTGTTTGAGGCGCTGGTGAAGGAAGGCGCGTCGCTGCAGAAGAAGACCCAGGGCATCGCCGAAGAAAAGCTGGGCGATGTGGCCGGCAAGATGAGCGCCATGGCCGACACGGTCAGCGCCAAGGCCGGTCAGAACTGGGACAAGCTGGAAGCCATCTTCGAGCAGCGTACTGCCAAGGCCCTGGCCAAGTTGGGCGTGCCCACCGTCAAGGACGTGGCCGCCCTGAGGGCCCGCGTGGACGCACTGGCGGCTGCTGTGGCCAAGGCCGGCAAGGCCCCCACCGCCAAGGCGCCGGTGAAGACCGCCGACAAGGCGCCGGCGAAAGTGGCGAAAGCGGCGA
>JAYVBO010000276.1:0-1546 GCA_043750435.1 Betaproteobacteria bacterium
ATGCGCTACACCAACCACAGCTGCCAGCCCAACGCGCGGCTGTGCATCCGCAACGGCCGCGTCGAGTTCTATGCGCTGAAAGCCATCGCGGCTGACGACGAAATCACCGTGAACTACGGCCCCACCCACCACGAAGGCCGCCTGGCCTGCCGCTGTGGGGCCCCGGGCTGCGTCGGAAAACTCTGATTTTTGTCGCGCAGATGTGACGAAAAACCGCTTTCACAGAGCGGCTTCCGGCAAATTCACACAGGGTTGCAGTCAGGCGGAAGCTCATTTGCAGGCGCCGCCTGCCGACATCCCTGTTGAAGGCCCCCAGCGTACACAGCCGCTTTTGGGCGGGCCTTCGCCCCGCAACCCGCCACGGCACCAGGAACACCCATGAAGCACCTCCTCATCACGACCGTCACGGCACTGGCCTTCGTCGCATCGGCCGCCCACGCCAACAACGACCCCAAGGCCGCCATTGCTACCTTGGACGCCAAGTTGAGCAAGATTGGCGCAGCCAAACTGGAAGGCAGCGACAAGGCCGGCGAGAAGTCGGTTTCCGGCTTGTATTTCGGCGCCCGCAAGATCAACAACAACTACGACGTGGTCGACGATTTCAAGAAGAGCACTGGCGCCACGGCCACGGTCTTCGTGAAGGAAGGCGACGACTTCATCCGCGTCAGCACCAATGTGTTGACGCCCGAAGGCAAGCGCGGCGTGGGCACCGCCCTGGCCAAGGCCAAGGCCTATGAAGCCGTGTCCAAGGGTGAGCAGTTCTGCGGCGCCGTGGACGTGCTGGGCACGCCCTTCGACGCTTGCTACAACCCGGTCAAGGACGCGGCGGGCAAGGTCATCGGCGTGACCTACGTCGGTTTCAAGAAGTGATGGCCACGCGCCGCTCGCGCGGCGCATGGCTCCCGGCTATGCCCTCAGGCAGAACGACACCATGAACACACGCCAACGTGCCCTGTGCTGGTTCGCCAGCATGACCATCGGCTTTCGCCTGACGCTGGCTTTCGGTTTCGTCCTGGGCTTGACCGGCTTGCTCGGCGCGGCCAGCGTCTTCAATCTGACACAGGTCAACCAGACCTCGGCCGAACTGGCCCAGAAATGGCTGCCCAGCGTGGGCCACCTGAGCGCCGGGCGAGTGGCCCTGCTGGAATTTCGCGAGCTGGAAGTGAAGCACGCGCATGCCGCTGATGCCAGCTACCGCAGCGAATACGAAGACAAGATGAAAGAGGTGCGTGCCTCGCTGGAAAAGTACCAGGCTGAGCACGCCAAGCTGTTGGCCAGCGACGACGAGCGCAAGCTGGCCGCGGCCTTCACGGCGAAATGGACCGAGTACCAAGGCATGGCCAAGAAGGTGCTGGACCTGGGCAATGCCGGCAAGGTCACCGACGCACGCGACATCGGCGACGGTGCGGCCAAGATGGCGGCCGACGAAGCCGTGGCGGCCATCGACGCGCTCAGTGCCTTCAGCTTCGAAGGCGGCAAGCAGGCCGCCGACCACGCCGGCGCGGTGTTCGCAACAGCGCGCCTGTGGACGCTCGGCCTGGTGGCG
>JAYVBO010000277.1:0-3684 GCA_043750435.1 Betaproteobacteria bacterium
GCGGCAGCGGGCGCCGCGGCTGGTGCCACGCCGTTGGCCGACATGCCGCGGATGGAGACCAGCAAGTCGGCAGTGTCCAGCGGGTCAGCGCCATTGCCCTGGTGGCGGGCCAGTTGTGCCTTCAGGGCGTCGCCCGAAGCCAGCAGCACGTCCACCATCGCGGCGGTGGGCTGCAATTCGTGGCGGCGCAGCTTGTCCAGCAGCGTTTCCATCTGGTGCGTCAATTCGGCCACGTCGCTGAAGCCGAAGGTGGCCGCGCCGCCCTTGACCGAGTGCGCGCAGCGGAAGATGGCGTTGAGCTCTTCGTCGTCGGCGTTGTGGATGTCCAGGTTGAGCAGCATGCGCTCCATGGTTTCCAGGTTCTCACCGGCTTCTTCAAAGAACACCTGGAAGAACTGGCTCAGGTCTATGCCCGCGGCCGAGCTGGCGTCGTTGGTTTCGTGATTCGTGCTGCTCATGTTGTCTATTCCTGTCTAGCCACTGCGCCTGGCAGTCAGACCAAGCTTCCCGCCGCAGAACCGGCTTTGCCGGGCTGCTGGCGGACGGCACCCTCGGGGGGTAGCGAGCGCCAGCGAGCTTGGGGGCTCACTTGATCACCTTGCTGATGACCTCGACCAGCTTGGCCGGGTCAAAGGGCTTGACCAGCCAACCGGTGGCGCCGGCGGCGCGGCCGGCCTGCTTCATCTGGTCGCTGCTTTCGGTGGTCAGGATCAGGATGGGGGTGGTCTTGAACTTGGGGCTTTCACGCAGCTTCTTGGTCAGGCTGATGCCGTCCAGGCGGGGCATGTTCTGGTCGGTCAGCACGAGGTTGAAGTCGCGGCTGTTGGCTTTCTCCAAGGCGTCCTGACCATCCACGGCCTCCACGACATGAAAGCCGGCGTTCTTCAGCGTGAAGCTGACCATCTGGCGCATGGAGGCGCTGTCGTCAACGGCAAGGATTGAGTGCATGGTGGACTTCTTTCGAGAAACTGAATTCGGGGCGGGCGGGCTGGCAGCGGTGGGTCAGAAGAGCTCGATGGAGCCCGCGTCCACCTCGTCCTGCGTAACCGGGTTGGGCTGCAGTGGTGTGTCATCGACCACCGCAGTGCCGTCTTCGTCGTCACCCATGCTGTCGCGGGCGATGCGGTCCACGCACTTGCGCAAGCGCCGTGAGGTGTGGGCGATCAACTGCGTGGCCATGTCCTGGAACTGCATCGCGGTGATCGCACCGGCCATGTGTTCCTTGGCCTGCTTCAGGCTCTCATCGGCCGCCACCGGGCTGATTTGCTGCAGGTGGTCCGATGCGCTGTAGAAATGCACCATCAGCGACTGGCCGGCGTCGTCCAGCAGACGCTGCAGGCGTTCCAGATCGTTGCCTGCCACCATCAGGTGGTCTTGCAAGTCGGCCGCCAGCATCAGGGGCATGCCCCCGCCCAAGTCTGGCTGTTCAGCCGACTGGGGGGCGTGCAGGAGCGATTCTTCCTGGGCGGTCATCCGTGCTCCAAAAAGGGGCGGGGTGCGGTTTTCGTCGGGCTGGCGGTCGGGCAACCGAAGTCGCAGACCCTGGCTGAACGGGCGGGGGTTACAGGGCTTTTTCGGCAGTCCGGACACCCACATTGAGTGAAAGATGCGACCGCAAAGGCGCTTATTTCTGTGCCGGCCCTTCTGTCTGGGCGCGACCGCAGCCCGCTTTGCGATACTGCAAGCCATGAACAGCGCCGCGAACACCTTTCGCCTGCTGCATCTGGAGGACTCCGAGCCCGACCACGCGCTGGCCCTGGCGCACCTGCGGCGCAGCGGCATCCGCGTCGAGGCTTTGCGCGTCGACACCCGAGCCGAATTCGAGGCCGCCCTGGAGCAGTCTTGGGACTTGGTGCTGTCCGACTACCACCTGCCGGGCTTCACGGGCTTGGATGCGCTGCAGATCCTGCGCGCGCATGGCGCGCGCGACGGCCGCCACCTGCCCTTCATCTTGGTCTCGGGCCAGATCGGCGAAGACACCGCCGTGCAGGCCATGCGCAACGGCGCCAGCGACTATCTGCTGAAGCACAACCTGGCCCGCCTGGCGCCGGCTGTGGAACACGCCATCGAGGCGGCGCGCACCCAGCGTGCCCGACTGGCTGCCGACCGCGACCTGGAAGCCTCGCGCCAGCGCCTGTCTGAACTGGCGCAGCATTTGCAAACCAGCGTGGAAGCCGAACGCCAGGCCATCGCCCGCGAGATCCACGACGACGTGGGCGGCTCGCTCACGGCGCTGAAATTCGAACTGGACTGGATACGCCGCCATGCCGTAGCGCCCGAGGTGCAACAGCGCGCCGTGTCGGCGCTGGAAACCGTGACCCACGCCATCGAGGCCAGCCAACGCATCATGCAGAACCTGCGTCCGGCCATCCTGGAGCAGGGCCTGGTGGCGGCGCTGCAGTGGATGACCAGCCGCTTTGAGAAGCGCACCGGCATCGTCTGTGAATTCCGCACCACGCACGAAAAAGTGGTGCTGCCGCCCGGCGTGCCGCTGGTGGCCTACCGCGCGGCGCAGGAGGCACTGACCAACGTCAGCAAGCATGCGCACGCCGGGCGCGTGGTGGTGGACCTGTCGCTGTCGGGCGGCGTGTTGTCGCTGGAAGTCAGCGACAACGGCCGGGGTCTGGGCCAGGAAGACCTGGCCAAGGCGCACAGCTTCTGCATCCGCGGCCTGCATGAACGCGCGTCCACCGTGGGCGGCTGGGTCGACCTGAGCAGCAGCACCGCCGGCACCACGCTGATCCTGTCGGTGCCGCTGCAGGCCGAAGACGCGGCGGCGGGCCAGAATCGCCTGCTGCCGCCATCCGACAACCCCGACGACGCCGAAGACACGGCCTGGAACCCCACCTGATGCACCGCGCCCTGACCCCATGATCGATGTCATTCTTTGCGACGACCACGCGCTGATCCGCCGCGGCATCCGCGACACGCTGTCGGACGCCAGTGACATCCGCGTGGTCGGCGAAGCTGGCGACTACGGTGAACTGCGCGTGTTGATGCGCAATATGGCGGCCGCCAGCGCGGCGGCTGGTGAGGTCAAGGCCACCTGCTGTGACGTGCTGCTGCTGGACATCAACCTGCCCGGCCGCAGCGGCCTGGACGCGCTGCACGCGCTGAAGGACGAGGGCTCGCCGATCAAGGTGCTGGTGGTCAGCATGTACCCCGAAGACCAGTACGCCATCCGGGCGCTGCGCGCCGGGGCGTTTGGCTATGTCAACAAGGGCGGTGACCCGCAACTGCTGGTGCAGGCCGTGCGCACGGTGTCGCAGGGCCGAAAATACGTGACGCCCGAGATTGCGCAGATGCTGGTTGAAAGCCTGACCGCGCCGGCCAGCGAAAGTCCGCACAGCAAGCTGAGCGACCGCGAACTGCAGACCCTGGTGATGATTGCCAGCGGCAAGCGCCTGGCCGACATCGCCGAAAGCCTGACCCTGAGCCCCAAGACCGTGTCCGTCTACCGCGCCCGGGTGCTGGAAAAGCTGGGCTTGGCGAACAATTCCGAGTTGACGGTGTATGCCATCCGGAATGGGCTGGTCGGCGAATAGCGGCGGCGCCGCCGGCTCGGTGACGGGCCTGCAGGCTGCGGCGCTGGACGACCCGCTGGCCATCCAGCGCGCCGGGCGCGAGCTGTTGTCGCTGGCCTTGATCGATGCCCGCAATGTGCTGCTGCAGCGCTTGGCCGAA
>JAYVBO010000278.1:0-3684 GCA_043750435.1 Betaproteobacteria bacterium
GTCAGGGTGTTCATGGGGTCCTCGACAAAATAAGTTGGTGGTCCTGCTTGCGGCACAGGCACTCAGCTTGCTCGTCGCGACTGGCCCCTGGGCCACCCCCGCGCAGATCAGGCCCTTGGCAGCTGGCCCGGTAAGGGACCACCCCTGCGCCGGGCTGATGCCTTGAATTGTGCGGTGTTTGATCGACCCGTAACAAGAGGCTGCGCAGGACGGGTGTGGCAAATTGCCGCGCTTGCCCTGCAATGGCAGTCAGTGTGTGGGCGCTGTGCGGCCACCGAAGATGGCGGTGCCCACGCGAACGACGGTGGCACCTTCGGCTACCGCCGCTTCCAGATCGCCGCTCATGCCCATCGACAAGGTGTCCAAGGCCAGGCCGTGGCCATTCAGCATTTCAAGCAGTTCGCGCAACAGGCGGTGCGGGATGCGTTGCGCCGCAGCGCCGAGTGCGGCTTCGGGCAAGCCCATCAGCCCGCGCACGCGCACGCGCTGGGCGGGCAACGCGGCCACGGCTTGCGCCAGGGCCAGCAGTTCGGCGGGCGCCACGCCGCTCTTGCTGGCCTCGCCGCTGATGTTGACCTGCAGGCACAACTGCAGCGGCGCCAGGTCAGCCGGGCGCTGCGCCGACAGCCGTTCGGCAATTTTCAACCGGTCCACGCTGTGGACCCAGTCGAAAGCCGCGGCCACGTCGCGCGTCTTGTTGCTTTGCAGCGGGCCGATCAAATGCCATTCGACCTGGCGCCGCAGGTCGGCCAGGGCCGTGATCTTGGCCAGCGCCTCTTGCACATAGTTCTCGCCGAAGGCGCGTTGGCCGGCTGCAAAGGCCTCACGCACCGCGTCGGCGCCGAAGGTCTTGCTGACCGCCAGCAGTTGCACGCTGCCAGCCGGGCGGCCGCTGCTTGCGCACGCCGCAGCGATACGCTGGTGGACCGATTGCAGGTTGTTCGCGATGCTGCCGATAATCATCCAGCGCATTTTGCTTCGCGAACCGAAAGCTCCATGGATATCACTCAGCTGCTGGCTTTTTCCGTCAAGAACAAGGCCTCGGACCTGCACCTCTCGGCGGGCTTGCCGCCGATGATCCGCGTGCACGGCGACGTGCGTCGCATCAACGTCGAGGCGCTGGACCACAAGATGGTCCACAGCATGGTCTACGACATCATGAACGACGCCCAGCGCAAGCACTACGAAGACACGCTGGAATGCGACTTTTCCTTCGAGATCCAGGGGCTGGCGCGTTTCCGCGTGAACGCCTTCAACCAGAACCGCGGCGCGGGCGCCGTCTTCCGCACCATCCCCAGCAAGATCCTGACGCTGGAACAGCTGGGCACCCCCAAGGTGTTTGCCGAATTGGCGCTGAAGCCGCGCGGCCTGGTGCTGTGCACGGGCCCCACGGGTTCGGGCAAGAGCACCACGCTGGCGGCCATGGTCAACCACCTCAACGAAAACGAATACGGCCACGTGCTGACGGTGGAAGACCCCATCGAATTCGTCCACGAGAGCAAAAAGTGTTTGGTCAATCAACGGGAAGTCGGCCCGCACACGTTGAGCTTCGCCAACGCCCTGCGCAGCGCGCTGCGCGAAGACCCGGACGCCATCCTGGTGGGCGAAATGCGTGACCTGGAAACCATACGTCTGGCGCTGACGGCGGCTGAAACCGGTCACCTGGTCTTCGGCACCCTGCACACCAGCAGCGCGGCCAAGACCATCGACCGCGTGGTGGACGTGTTCCCGGCAGCCGAAAAGGAAATGGTCCGCTCGATGCTGAGCGAGTCGATGGTGGCGGTGGTCTCGCAGACGCTGTGCAAGCTGAAAGACGGCAGCGGCCGCGTGGCCGCGCATGAAATCATGATTGCCACCAGCGCCATCAAGAACCTGGTCCGCGAGAACAAGATTGCGCAGATGTATTCCAGCATCCAGACCGGTCAGAGCCTGGGCATGCAGACGCTGGACCAGAACCTGACGGACCTGGTGCGGCGCAATCTGATTTCTCCCGCAGAGGCACGTTCCAAGGCCAAAATCCCGGAAAACTTTCCCGGGTAGGCCACGAAATGGAACGCGACCAAGCATCCAAGTTCGTCAACGATCTGCTGCGGCTGATGGTCAGCCGCAATGGCTCGGACATGTTCCTGACCGCCGACTTCCCGCCGGCCATCAAGGTCGACGGCAAGGTCACCAAGGTCAGCCCGCAGCCGCTGACCGGCCAGCACACCATGGCGCTGGCGCGCGCGGTGATGAACGACAAGCAGGGCGCCGAATTCGAGCGCACCAAGGAATGCAATTTCGCCATTTCGCCGCAGGGTGTGGGGCGTTTTCGGGTCAACGCTTTTGTGCAGCAGGGTCACATCGGCCTGGTCTTCCGGACCATACCGGCCACCCTGCCCACCATCGACGCCATGGGCCTGCCGGCGGTGCTGAAAGAGCTGGCCATGTCCAAGCGCGGGCTGGTCATCTTTGTGGGCGCCACCGGCTCGGGCAAAAGCACCTCGCTGGCGGCCATCGTCGACCACCGCAACGAGAACAGCTACGGCCACATCATCACGGTGGAAGACCCGGTGGAATTCATCCACCCGCACAAGAACTGCATCGTCACCCAGCGTGAACTGGGGCTGGACACCGACAGCTGGGAAGCCGCGCTGAAGAACACCTTGCGCCAGGCGCCCGACGTGATCTTGATGGGCGAAATCCGCGACCGCGAAACCATGGAACACGCCGTGGCTTTCGCCGAAACCGGCCACCTCTGCCTGGCCACGCTGCACGCCAACAGCGCCAACCAGGCGCTCGACCGCATCATCAATTTCTTCCCCGAAGAACGCCGCCAGCAGCTGCTGATGGACCTGTCGCTGAACATCAAGGCCCTGGTCAGCCAGCGCTTGATACCGCGTGAAAACAACCGCGGCCGGGTGCCGGCCGTGGAAATCATGCTGAACACGCCGCTGATCACCGACCTGATCTTCAAGGGCGAGGTGTCCGAGATCAAAGAGCTGATGAAGCGCAGCCGTGAACTGGGCATGCAGACCTTCGACCAGAGCCTGTTCGACCTGTACGAAGGCAAGCTCATCACCTACGAAGACGCGCTGCGCAACGCCGATTCGGTGAACGATTTGCGGCTGCAGATCAAGCTGAAAAGCCAACGTGCGCGCAACGCCGACCTGTCGGCCGGCACCGAGAACATGCGGGTGGTATGACGTTTCGAGGCCCTTACCATCAGGGCCATGAGCACACGCACCTACGAAGCACAACCCCCCCGTCGCGTCGCCTTTCTGGGCCTGGGCGTGATGGGCCACCCGATGGCCGGTCATTTGGCCCGCGCCGGCCACACCGTCACCGCCTACAACCGCACCGCCAGCAAGGCGGCGGATTGGGTGGCCACCTACGGCGGCGGCAGCGCTGCGACGCCGCGTGAAGCCGCGGTCGGCGCCGAATTCGTCTTCGCCTGCGTGGGCAATGACGACGACCTGCGTTCGGTCACCCTGGGTGCCAACGGCGCTTTCGCCGGCATGGCGCCGGGCGCGGTCTTCGTGGACCACACCACCGCCTCGGCCGCCATTGCGCGCGAATTGCACACGGCGGCCAAGAACCTGGGCCTGCACTTCATCGACGCCCCCGTTTCAGGCGGGCAAGCCGGTGCCGTCAACGGCGCCTTGACGGTGATGTGCGGCGGCGACGCCGCGCCCTTCGAAGCCA